>CALBGL010000017.1 GCA_937892735.1 uncultured Clostridia bacterium
CCCATTGTTCTCTCAATATTTTCGGGAGTCCATCTTTTATCCAGCGTATCAAGCCTTGTAAAATGCTCGTACTGCGGCAATCGTATCTTCCAATGCTTTCCCGTAAAGTCGGTAATATATCCTTTTCGCCTGAGATATTCCTCCATATAGTAGGGGCGGCGGCTGAAATTGATTGCTTCTTTTACATCTTCACGGTAGACATTGTACCTTGTAGGCTTGCCGCTTTTTTCATCGAGCCACACCTGCCTTGACGGCGCTTTACGGGGATTTTCTATGACCGACAAGCCGTGTTCCATACATATTCTGTCGGATACATCACGGAGTTTTCTCTGCTCTGTTTTGGAATAGTTGTATTTCTTTCCGTCAAGAAAGGAAACCGAATTAAAGCAGAAATGGTTGTGCAGATGGTCTTTGTCAAGGTGGGTGGTGACGATTATCTGATACTTATTGCCCCACATTTCTTTTGCGGTCTGCAACCCGATTTGGTGCGCCTGTTCGGGCGTAACCTCGTCGGGCTTGAAACTCTAATAGCCGTGCCAGGCGATATATCCGTTTTCCTTGCCGTACTGCTTTTTCGTTAAAATCATCTGCTGCAAAGCAATCTCTTTCAGACAGTTGATAGCGGAAACATATTCGCCCTGCTCGATAACTTCGGGTCGGCTGACATAGGAAAATATATCCCACAACGGCTGTAAGTTCGGATTGTCTGCTCTTGTCTTTTCGGGATTTTCCACATAGGCAATGAGGTCTTTCAGTCTGCCCTCAATATGCCATAAACTCGTCGTTGCCATTATCCTGCCTCCTGTAAATCAAGGATCAAACATTCAATTTCCTTGCAGATTTCCAAAGCAGACGGCTCATATTTGGCACATTTCTGAAAGCCGTTATGGACAGAGTAAAGGGTATTTAACAGTTCCCAAAACTCTTTGGAAGGCTGCGGCTTCGGTATTTTTCCTTTGCAAAGCTGACGGATAAACTCCGATTGGGACAGTCCACACGCTGCCGCACAGCGTTTCAATTCTTCATTTTCTTCTTCGGTTAAGCGTACTTTGATACGCACTTTTTTATTGTTTTCTTTCTTCAAAAGTATCATCTCCGTTCTTGTATTTTATCTTTTTTAGGGGTATTCAGGGGAGTTCCCCTGATTCAGTCCGCAGCCCTTCAGGGTGCGGATTGGGATTGTGGGGGTCACAATCCGATGCTCGCTATACTTATGGACATCATCTTTCTCTTTGCCGTTCTATCTGAATATCGTTCCTGCCCCTGCTTTTTCAGCGGCGTTGTTTCGCTTACTCTCCGAAAAAGAGGTCATCGCAAAATCGTATCCCATTCAGACGGTCATTCAGTTGTAATCGGCAAAACAAAAAGCCGACACACAGAGACATCAAAAATCAGCGGGAGCTTTGCTCTCGCTTCAAAATGATGTTCTATGTATCGGCTTTGAAATTCAAAGACGGGACTGTTTGTTCATCCGTTCACTCGCTGACAGTACCAAAAGCATAGAGTGCAGACGACGGTATTTTCTCTTAGCATACACGCAGGCATTAGGCGGCAGTACCGCATTCCTAATCAAAACATCTTGTATTCAGTTGTAATCCTCTTTCAAGAGGAATTATATTATATCAGGAAACCCGCCGGAAATCAAGTTTTTTCCAACGGGTTTGAATATTTTTCAGAAATTAGGGGAATACTATTCTGTTACCCTGTATGTACCTCAAAGCAATAGCCGACTTCACAAACACTCTCTATTTGATATGCAGGCTCTTGGTCTATATCAATAAGTTTTTTGCGGAGATTACGGACATGGAAACCGATTGTTTCCCGTTCGCTTCCCGAAGAAAAGTCGCCCCATACTTTTTCATAGATTTGGTCGTAGGTCAACACACGGTTTTTATTTGCCGCCAGCAAACAGAGTATATCGTATTCCTTTGCTGTCAATGAAATCTCTCGTCCGTCACTTGTAATTTTTCTGCGGGCAAGGTTAATTTCAAGACCGGGGAGTGATAATATCGGATCGTCACGAAGTTCCCATTTTTCTAAATCCGGGTGGCGTGACAAAAAGAATAAAATATCCTCAAATGCCGACCTGTCACGCTCCGTCAATTCTAAAATGATAATTCGCCCGATAGTATCACCCCCTTTTTTGAACTTGGCAGTTGTTTTTATGTGTAATCGCTATTATGCAAATTGGCTGTTATACAGAGCGGCGTATTTTCCGTTCTTATCCATCAATTCTTCATGATTGCCGACTTCCTTTATATCTCCGTCCTCCATATACAAAATCATATCGGCGTCACGGATGGTAGAAAGACGGTGAGCGATCACAAAGCTGGTGCGGCCTTTCATAAGCTGCGCCATAGCACGCTGAATTAAAACCTCCGTATGGGTGTCTACATTACTCGTCGCTTCATCCAGAATCATAATTTCAGGATCGGAAGCGATGGCACGGGCAATGGTGAGAAGCTGACGCTCACCCTGTGAAATGTTTTCTGCTCCTTTTGAAAGCTCCATATCATACCCGCCGGGAAGTGTTTTGATAAAACTGTGGGCACAGGCGGATTTTGCCGAAGTAATGATTTTATTTCTATCCATATTTTCTTCTGCATATCCCAAGTTATCGGCAATCGTTCCTTCAAAAAG
The DNA here is from genome assembly GCA_937892735.1 of uncultured Clostridia bacterium. Taxonomy (GTDB): domain Bacteria; phylum Bacillota; class Clostridia; order Lachnospirales; family Bianqueaceae; genus Faecimorpha. The sequence goes on from CALBGL010000017.1 coordinate 2,641, forward strand.
CCAAGTGTCCTGTAAAACCATACCAAAGCGATTCCGCAATTCTTCTCTTGGCATATCACATATATTTACACCGTCTACCGTAATAGCACCGCTGTTAATCTCATAGAAACGCATCAGCAGATTGATGAGCGTCGTTTTGCCTGCGCCGGTGGGGCCAACGATGGCAACCTTTTGACCGGGCTTAACCGTCAAATTCACACCGTTCATCAGCATACGGTCAGGCGTATATCCGAATTGAACATTTTGAAAAGTTACGCTGCCGGAGCGGTCTTTTGGAATGATACCGTGTTCTGCATCCGGCAATTCTTCTTCTGCGTCCAGCAGAGCAAAAAGCCGCCTATGGCACGCAGGCAGCCGATTGCCGCACAAACCATATACCCCATATCATTTACGAAAGTAGTGATCGGGCTGACTGCCCCTGCGGTTGTTTCCGCCTTATAGGAACTATTCTTCAACGCCTCATTCAGTGCAGAAAAGCGCTGTTTTGCCCTGTCCTGATAACTAAAGGACTGCACGACCTGCTGACCGTTATACATTTCTTCAATATATCCGTTGAGCTGTCCCAACAGCTCCTGCTGTTTCCCGTAATGCTTGCCGCCGGACTTCATAACACCTGCTGCACTTAGGAGTGACAACGGCACCATAATAATCGGAATCAGCGTCAGTTTCGGGCTGATTGCCAGCATCATAATAAGAATCCCGATTGCGGTAATGACCTGTGTAACGATTGAGGTCAGATTTTGGCTGACAGTATTATTGATGGTATCGACATCATTGGTAATCACGCTGAGAATATCGCCGTGGGTATGCGTATCATAATAATTCAGCTTCAACCGATGCATTTTCTCATCTATGTCGCTGCGTATTTCACGCATTGCATTTGCCGTGATTTTCGCCATATGAAAGCCTTGCAAAAAGGAAAAGAACTGCGAAACCAGATACAGACATACTAACGCCGCAAGCAGCCAAAGAATGGTTTCCCAATAAAACACGCCGTCCCTGATACTGTCAAAGAGGGTCGTTGTGACTTTACCGATTACAAACGGGGCCATAACGGTAAAAATTGTGCTGACAGAAGCAAACAGCAAAACGAAAAACAGGCGCAGACGATGGGCTTTTAAATATCCAAAAAGTCGTTTGAAAGTATGATTTTTCATGTCAAATGGCCTCCTTTCCCAACTGTATTTCCGCAATCTCACGATAAAGAGGGCATGTATTCAATAGTTCTTTATGTGTGCCTTGACCGACAATCATTCCATCGTCAACTACTAAAATGCGGTCTGCGTCTAAAATAGTGCTGACTCTTTGAGCTACCATAATGATTGTTGCATTTCCCATAGCCGCCTTCAGGTTTTTACGAAGAGTTTGGTCGGTTTTCATATCCAAAGCCGAAAAGCTATCGTCAAAAACATAGATTTCCGGTTTTTTCATAATCGCTCTTGCAATCGCCATGCGTTGACGCTGACCGCCGGAAAGATTCGTTCCGCCCTGTGCGATCCTGTCATGATACCCGTTTTCTTTTTTTAAAATAAATTCCTCGGCACACGCAATTTCGGCTGCCGCCTGCCAATCTTGTTCGGTTCCGTCATTTTTTCCAAAATTCAGATTAGAAGCGATATCGCCTGAAAACAAAACATTTTTCTGCGGGACATAGCCAATCAGAGAACGAAGCTCGTCTACTGCATATTCCTTAGCGTTTACGCCGTCAATCAAAACTTCTCCGAATAAGGGATCGTACAAGCGTGGGATCAGTTTTAAGATACTGGATTTACCTCGTCCCGTTCCGCCGATAATGGCAGTAATTTCTCCGGAGTGCGTTTCAAAACTAATATCTTTCAAAATCGGTTTAGGCGCTCCGGGGTACGCAAAAGTCACATGACGAAATTCTACTGTAGAACGCAGAGGACGCTCCTGAAAAGAGAATGAGCCATCCTGAATGCTGGTTTCGGTTTCCAACACCTCTGCAATACGCCCTGCACAGGCATACGCCGTTGGGAACATCATAACAACAAGGGCGAGCATCATAACTGACATCAGTACCATACTGATATATTGGCTATTCGCCACCAGCGAGCCAACCTCCATAGCACCAGTTTCTACATAATGTGTGCCAAGCCCTAAAACCGCTACTGTAGTTACGCCGAAAATCACATTGATGACCGGCAGCAAAAGACTTGTAATTCGCCCCGAAGTCATTGCTGTTGCAGCATAATCTGTATTTGCTTCACCGAAACGATGGCTTTCAGCTTCTTGTTTATTAAAAGCACGGATAACACGAACGCCCTCCAAAGATTCCAAAAACAACTGATTGATCCTGTCAAGCTTCTGTCTGAGTTTGATCGAATAACGGGACGCAAGCAGGATAACAATACCGCACCCAACTAACAGCACCGGGATTGCAACGGTGAGGACGGAGCTGACCTGCCCACCGGTAGCAGCGGAAAAGATCAAGCCCGCCACCGCCATCATAGGCGCCAGAATACCGATACGCAAAAGCATAGTAAGGAAATTCTGAATGTTTGTAATATCCGAGGTGCTTCGTGTAACTAAGCTGGCTGTACCAAACTTATCAAGTTCAGCGGCAGAAAAACTCTGTACCTTTTCAAAGACCTGCTTACGAAGCGTTGCCGAAAAATCTGTGGAAATACGGGAAGCGATTCGCACAGAAAGGAAATTGACAATACAGGCAAGGGCCGTAACACCCGCCATCACAGCGGCGAGTATGAAAATAGTGCTTTGCGAGGAATCCGTTACCCCGCTGTTAATCATCTGAGCAAGCAGCGAGGGCAGCATCATTTCTGCAACCGCTGCAAACAAAACCAGTACGGACAGCAGCATAATCTGTCGCCCCTTCAATTTTACCTTTGAAAAAATAGTTTTCATATAATGACTCCTTTCTCATACCGCCGGACGGATTCCTGACATCCGAAACATCAGCTTTCCTAAAGTGTACCGCTGTAAATCCATATATTCCTGCAAAGATACCGTGCCGCCGAAGTTCAGAATTTCCATATTGCCGCTGTGCCCGGTGATATAAATATCCGAGGAAGTAAAACCGTTTTTGAAATAAAATTTCCGTCTGGCAATCCGCTGTTCTTTGTTTTCAGCGCTGTCGTCAAGCCTTTCAATTAAAAGAACGATTTTTTTGTCAGGAAAGCGCCTGCATACCTCTTGCAGTATTTTACTGCCTGTTCCACGGCTGCGGATTTTTCCGGATACCGCCAGATAATCCACCATGATCATATCTTTGTATGGGATCACCATCATGAAGCCTTGTAAAATCCCGTTTTCCACAGCCGTCAGCAGCTGCGCTTTTCCCTTTTTTACAGAATGCCGTATTGCGAAAAAGGGCTTTCGTTCGGACTTAGGGAAAGCTTCAAAATAAATCTCTTTGATCTCTTTCCACGGTTTTTGTTTCTCATTCAAAATATTCATATGTTTGCTCCTATCTGCTTGCAATTTTCTTTGCCATATGGTAGTATAAACTATACAGTAACTGTAAAGTCAAGAGGTGTTATGATGAAAAATAAAAAATTTTTATATACAACGGGGCAGTTTGCAAAACTCAACGGGATCAACAAGCGTACCTTGCATTACTATGATGAGATCGGACTGTTTTCCCCTGAGTTCAAAGGGGAAAACGGATACCGCTATTATACCTGCTTTCAAACGGTTCAGCTGGAGCTGATCGTAACACTGCGAAAAATCGGATTGTCGATTGACGAAATTATTCGTTATCAGCAAAGTCCATCCGGGGCTTCCTTTGCAGACCTGATCTCCGAGAAGAAACAGTTGATCGATAAATCCATTCGGGAACTCTTAAATACAAAAATATTTTTGGAACAAAAATCAGACAAGTTATCCCTGAGCCTTACGGCAAAGGATGGGGAGATAGAAATCATCACTCTTCCCGAACAGCGTATTTTACTCAGCAATCCGATCACGGGCGCCTATGATGACGACGACTTTGCAGTAGCAGGGGAATTTTCTCTGCGGCTGAAAACAATATTCGGTCTTTATGATAATTTCGGGAGCCGGATTACGGCAGATCAAATCATAAACGGAAACTACCATGACTATGACTGCTTTTTTGCCTATGGGAGAGAGAATATTGAAGCTTACGATACCGTGCGCCCTGCGGGAACTTATCTGCGCGCCTTTTGTATAGGCGGCTGGGACAAGCTTGAAACGGTTTACCAAAATGTCATCAGGTTTGCAGATGAAAAGCAAATTGATTTATTTGGATATGCCTATGAAGAAGGCTTAAACGAAATGTCCTTACAAGACCGTGACGATTACATTACAATGATCACAATCGGCTGTAAAAAGAATAAATAGATATATGTAACAGTCGCCTTTTCGGGGGAGCTGATTTTAATACTATGACACACCGCAGCCGAGTATTTGATAATACCCAACAGAATGCTGATTGATTCGGCAGCTATCACCGAAATTGTCCGCTACGGTGTAAACGATATTGTTCTCAATTTTACAAAAAACAATCATATACAACAAATAGGCAGGGTGATAAAATATCACCCTGCCTATTTTAGCTTACCGATAAATCAAATCGGTATTTACAATTTCTGTTGCTCTGTTCCGAATATTATTCATAGCACTTATCCACGCCATTTGATGATTGGCTTTGAGTTGTTCCGTCACGCCTTCACGCTCCGCTATCTGATTAACCAACCGAGAGAACATTTCCTCTGCCTGTTCGTCAATATCGGCAAGGTAGCCGCTCAGCTTGCCGCTTGTGAGTAGCGTGGTGTAAGTTGCCTTTCTATGCTCTTTTAAGTAGTGTCTGTGCCGTTGCCCCCATACGCCAATAGGTTTTATTTCTTCAGTAGGTAAGATAAGGTTGGGTAAATAATAATCGCCTTGAAGAGTGTAGCTAATACCCGTTTTTTCATCAATGTAATGTTGTTTCATTTTGTAATCCTCCAATATGATTGATTTTTACCTACAATCCAATCATTCTGACTGGCTACAAAAGCCTAAGGGAGACAACTTCCTTACGAAGTGTCTCCCTTCTCATTGCTTTTTCAGCGATGAAATATTTCCCCTCCTGGACCAATGAGAAAATTCACAGGTATCCATACTATAGGCTGTAAAACCACAAAACATCCTGGACGCAAAAAAAGGAGTCCGTGCATTTACGGAACTCCTTAGGAGGTCTTACTCTTTAATCCTGTGCGAATGGTGAGACATCATAGGCGTTTTGCAACAGCTCCAGATAACGGGACAGGCTCAGGTTCTCAAGATCCTGCTTATAAGCATCCCAACCAGAATCGAGATCGCGAGCGCCTGTGATAAACTCCACCATCGCGGTATTTTGTGAACTCTGAAGTGTTGTCTTAATCAAAGCCATTTCCGCAGCATCCTCTTCAGACATATATAGCGTAGGCATTACGCTTTCCAAAGGCTGACGTACTTTCTCATGTTCCTTAGATGCGCGATACATTACAATCTGACGACCTACCAACGGCTTCACATCGTCGGCATATGGATCCTGATTCGTCGTAACTGAAGTCACAAAATCCGGTGTACGAACCAGACCACACAGCTGTCCCCATGTCTGATTCGTCGTATCCGCATCGAGCAGCGTATACTTCGCCTGCTTGCCATCCATATCCAATTCATCAGGTTCAGCCTCTCTCCAATGTACGTCTTTCACGCCATTGGCAGAACGCATTGACCCTTCTTCTGTTGCTAAATAATCAATAAAGCGGAAAGCAACTTCCGGATTCGTACAATTCGATGAAATAAAGGTCATACCGGTCTGATACATCTCATAGGGATTCCATGCAGCGATACACTGCCCATCTGGACCTGTCAGAGGTGCCAATGACTGATACTGTTCCCACTTTTTCGAATTGGGTTCTGTCGAAAGATCACAAGCAAATCCAGGCCGAAGACCCAGGAATGCACCGATACGAGCTTCTTCTCCCGACTCATTGATATTGACCTGATTTGTCAAGTCCTGCGTGAAAGATTCTGGGTTAATCAACCCTTCACTGTACATCTGATGCAGCCAGCGAAGACCTTCACGATAACCATCCTGTACAGGAGCATACGTTACCACGCCGTTATCCACATATAACTTATCTCCATTCGGCGTCAACTGAAACGGTGCCATTAAGAAACCATCAATCTGCGCACCGCCTCCCACCGTAGATACCACCGTCGAAAGCGGAATCTCATCGTTCGGATCTCCATTTCCGTTGGCATCCTGCTCCTTGAATGCCTTCATCACTTCATAGAACTCCTCCGTTGTCGTCGGCAGATCCAGTCCCAGATTATCCAACCAAGTGGTGTTAATCCATAGCTTCATCATATATTGCATATGAAGAGATCCGTCTACATTGGGCAAAGAGTAGATATGTCCATCGGGTGTAGTAATGTACTCTCTCATTCCCTCCAGTTCTTCCATGGCAGCCTTGTATCCTACGGAAACCGTATCGATATAGTCTTCCAGAGGAATGATCAGCCCCTGAGAACCAAACATAGCCTCCGATGCCTTATCATAACGAGATCCTACGCCGACCAGAATAATATCCGTCATCGTAAAGGAAGCGAACATTGTGCTGATCTTATCCGTAACATTATCTGATGATGCCGCGATCTGCCAATCCAGATGGATTCCTGTCTTCTCCTCCAGTTCAATAGTCTGGCTATTATCTACCCAACTGTATTCTCCGTTTCCGGGAGCAAAGATGCTGAGTGTAGTCGCTTCATTGACAATCGGAAGTTCCCCCGGCTCATTGAAAAGGCCATCTGATTCCGAAGCAGCTTTACTGCTTTCCCCCTCAATGCTCGATGCCTGGCTTTCTTGCACGGAAACGGCATCCTTTGAATTGCCTACGGAATTTTCACCGTCTTGAGCGCATCCCCCTACGAGAAGAACCGCCGCCAAAAGCAATGCAATGATTTTCTTCATGATTTTCTGATACTCCTTTCTTGCTTGCAGCAAAATAATTTGGATATACACATATTATCGAGAAACGCCACAAGGGACAAGCCTCAATTCCTACGATAACATACAATTTCCCCGAATCCTTAGCAAACCTTTTCAAGGAAAGCGTACAAAAAGCAGGAAAATCATTGATTTTCCTGCTTCCATACAGAGGGGGAAACACCATGAACACGCTTAAATGCCCGACGAAAGGATCCGGCATTGGTATAGCCGCATTTTGCCGCAATCGCTTCCACATCCAAGATTCCTTCCAAAAGATACTGTTTGGCATGATCCATGCGGATTCGTTCCAAGCTGTTACTGAAAGATTCTCCCGTAGTCTCTCGGAAAAATTGAGAAAAATACGTTTCCGAAAAGCCGAAAACCTCCGCCATTGAAACTACGCCCAACTGTGAATCTCCGAAATGTTCTTCCAAATATTCCACCAAATGTCTACCGACATCCGTTTTCTGTTCTGCACGCATTCTGCCAATCGCGCCACAAAGGGAAAGAAATCGTCGTCGCATACGCTCCAACATTTCATCCGTCGTTTCTGACGATTCCATGATCTGTTCCGGAGTCTCCTGCTCCATAATCGGCCAATCCTGTAGAACCTGTAAGTAGGAAGCAGCCAGCCCCCCTTGTAGAATACGTCGAAGCGTCTCCGAAAGAAATCGTTTTTCCGCGTTTTCCCGCATGAGCGCATGAAAAACCGCCTCTACTACGCCGAATTCACCATGCGTTGTGCCCTGAATCAGTTTGTGCTCTAACTCTTCCGGATAGTAAAATTCCTGACTTTGTACAGGCAAATCCTCGTATCGAAACATTCGAATCTCTTCACCACGGGCTTTCTTGAGACTATAGACCGCCTGCTGGTACGAAAGCGTAAGATCTCTCGGCCGCGTATATGCCCGCCCCACGCCTGCATGGCCGACTGACGCGGTTTGAATCCGCCGCAGCAGATAGTCAAGCGCCGCCTGATTCCCGGTTCCGACCATCAGGACATAGCGTCCAGGCATCTCATCATATAGCCATTTGACGCAGGATCCCTGACCATCCGTCACTATCGGTTGAAGCGTTTCTACCTCTGTCTCCCATACAATCACACACCGCGGCCCATCTCCCAACAATATGCCCGCGTGTTCTGCTGCCGAAAGAGCCTCTGCCTCGCTCGAGAAGCTGCCTTTCAGAAGCTTATCCATCACGCTCCGCTTTTCTCGTTCCTTCTGATCTCGCAAAACACTGCGCATAGTATGGTTCGCCTGAATCAAAAGCTGCATTCCGGAGGTTAGCTGGTGATATTCGTTCTGATTTCCCATCGTATCGGTTCCAAGCATTTGACGAAGATTCGTCAGCATGTTTCTGAGCGGCTTCGAATATCGCCAGGCAAAAAAAACACCCAGCCCCAATTCCAGCAATACACATAAAGACGCACTGATCGCACCGATGCGTCCCAAACGATAGGCGTCAGAAAAGGCAACCGATTTAGGGCGGCTCAGTGTGAATAAAAGACCTTCATCCGAACGCTTATACAGCGTCACCGTATCTTCTCCTTCCACATACCCGCGGTCTCCCTTAAAATCCGAAACGGATTCTCTCATACTCGGATCCTCTCCGATGGCGGCCAAAAGCCTTCCCTCCCGATTATACAGCCGTACCTGACCCTCTTCTTCCAAAGGGTCCTGAAAAAATGCATTCATCTCTTCTTCGGTAATGAGATATTGAATCGTCCCCACAACCTGACGTTCATAGCCGCGTACTGGTCGATTGTACGTCATCGCTTTCATAGAAGTTCCATTCCAAAAAATCCGCTGCATAGGGATAAAATCACGATGGGTACCGGAAAAGCTCTCATCGATCCATTCTGCCGCCGATAATCCCTCGTAATGCCGTATGTGATCAAAGAAAAAAAAGATACCGTAAGTCACGCCGGTATTCGTAAAGATAAACTCGTTATTCTTCAAAATCAGTGCGTAGCTCGAATCCTGTCCTATCGATAAAATATCCCGCGTACGTTCATAAAAACGCACGACCCGCATCACACTTTTTTCGCCTGGAGCCGGTTTATCCATCTTGAGAATCTGCTGCAGATCTGCGTCATAGGCTAGTTTCAAAACCGTGCTGTCAAGCTGTTCTAGATACCGTTCGAAATAAGCCGCCGAACGGGCAAGACGCCCTTGTTCCTTCTCCAGATATTTCTCACGACTTGCGGACATCGATTGCTGATACAGATACCCTGCCAGAACCGCCGGCATAATCAGCACAATGAGATAAGAAACCAAAAATAGGGAAAAAATGCGTTTCATCCCAAATCTCCTGGCCATCTTTTCCTCCTTTGCCCATTCATAAGGCGGCACACCGGACATCCCGGCAGCGTGCCGCCTCTATTCTATATTCTTACCGCGCAAGCGGCAAAATCTTCTTTTCTTAAATCTCTTCTACGACAAGATTCTTAAAATCCGCATAACCTGGGCTAATACGTCCTTCAAAGTTCGCGGCAAAGATGCCGGGCCGCGCACTCACCCAGCCGCCGCAGACCGCAAGCCAGGTGTCTCCTGCCGTCTCAAAATGCTGTCCATCCACACTATAGGCAAACTGAACCCTGGCCTCCGGATGTTCCCCTGTGAAATCGCTTCGAACCTGCACCTGTAAATAGACCTTTCCATCCGGAAGATCACGGTTCCAAAGCTTCGTCTCCCAGACTCTCTCATCGCACTCGCTGCCCTTTGGAAACTCCTTCGTCTCTCCCTGATACAACGCGATTCCGAGCCCCTGCTTTCCTTTCTCCAGCGCCAGATACCGGTAGGTATATCCCATCATCGCGATCCCTGCGCGGTCTCCCGGTTCTTCTCCTTCCCAATCCACTTCCACCGTCATATCAAAATCATAATGCTGCATGAGCTGGGAGAGAAACTGCCCTGCATGAAACAGGGTACCGGTCTTATAGATACGCGACATATTGAGCCGCAGCGCCTCCGGATTTTCCGTCATGCTATACCATTCTCTGCGAGGATTCGCCTGCCATTGCCACTGCAGCCCCAAATGATCCCCCAAGAAACTGTCAGAGGTAAAAGGTTTAACATCCGAGACTTCATAGCTCTTCGGAACCGGATACTCTGTGACTGGTTCTCCAATGCCATCGCCATTCGTATCTACCCCCATGAGCGGCCAGTCATCTACCCAACACACCGGCTGCAGATGCGGCACACGGCCGTACACATAGATATCCTGGAAATGAATAAACCAGTCTTCCCCCTCCGGCGTATCTACCCAGCCGCCCTGATGCGGCCCATTGATCTGAGTATTTCCCTGATGCAGAACGATCTTCTGTTCATAAGGCCCCTCGATATTCTTGGAACGAAGGATCAGTTCCCATCCTGTCTTGACTCCTCCAGCCGGACACATGATATAATAGTATCCGTTTCTTTTATACAGTTTCGGGCCTTCCGTCGTCGGATGCCTGTCCTCCTGGCTGAATATCTCGATGCCGCCGTCGATGACCTTGGTGCCTTCCGCGTTCATGCGATGCAGATACAGGCGAGAAGAGATCGCCGCCCGGCTCCTCGCCCAGGCATGTACCAGATAGACCTGTCCATCCTCATCAAACAATACGGTCGGATCGATCCATCCCGTCTCATTCGCCCCATGATACATTCTCCAGGGGCCTGCCGGGTTCTTCGCAGTAAAGACGAACAAGCCTTCATCCGGCGCACACACATAGACATAGAACGTTCCTTCATGATAACGAATACAAGGCGCCCAGGTTCCCTTCTTGTGGTTAGGCATCTCATATGCCGCAAACGGCAGAGACTCCGCCACATACCCAATATGCTCCCAATGCACGAGATCCGTCGAATGTAACACGGGAATCCCAGGAAAATACGTAAACGATGAGGAAATCATGTAATAGTCATGCCCCACCCGTACTACATCCGGATCTGAATAGTCTCCCTTTAAAATAGGATTTTGATAGGTTGCTGTCATTTTCTGTACCCCCAGTCTGTGTATACTTGCATAATGCGTGTATTTGCGCTATAATTGTAACTGATTTTCATAGAAAGGTCAATTGATTTATCATGATTTTATCGACTAATCATCTCACTAAAGCATTCGGTGTGACCGAGATTCTGACCGATGTCTCCTTTCATCTGGAAGCCAAGGAGAAGGTCGCTCTCGTAGGCGCAAATGGCGCCGGCAAAACCACCCTTTTTCATATACTTCGCGGGCATTATCCAGCAGATAGCGGCAGTCTGTACATTCAGAAGGGACTCGTCATCGGGTATCTGCCGCAGACTGCGGAACTGCAATCGGACGAGCGTATCGAAGATGAACTGCTCAAGGTATTCGAGCCGCTGCGCCGTATGGAAGAAAAGATGCGCCGTATGGAGACTGAAATGAAGGATAACCCTTCCGCCGAACTGATGGAGCAGTATGCCCGTCTGCAGGCTTCCTATGAACGTCAGGATGGATACGCTTACCGCAGCCGTGTCCGCGGCGTACTCAAAGGACTGGGATTTGCCGAAAACGAGTATGCACTGCCTATCACCTATCTTTCCGGCGGTCAGAAATCTCGTGTGGCTCTGAGTAAGCTATTACTGCAAAAACCGGACCTTCTGCTATTGGATGAACCCACGAATCACCTGGATATCGAAGCCATCCAGTGGCTGGAAGAATATCTCTCTTCCTTTTCCGGCGCAGCCCTCATTATCTCCCATGACCGATATTTTCTGGACAAGATCTGTACCCGTACCATTGAGCTAGAACGGGGCGTTACCCATGTATACTCCGGTAACTATTCTTTCTATGTACAGGAGAAAGAAGCTCGTACGAAAGCAGCTTTGAAAGAATATGAGGCGCAGCAGGCAGAGATCAAGCGTCAGGAAGAGATTATCGCAAAGCTCCGCTCCTTCTCTCAGGAGAAGTTTATCAAGAGGGCCCAGAGCCGTGAAAAAGTGCTGGAACGCATGGATATCCTTGAAAAACCGATCACTTATGAAGATGCCATGCATTTCACTTTTAAACCCCAGATTCTGTCGGGTGAAGATGTACTGACGGCTCACGATCTGGCTAAGTCCTTTGAAACAAAACCTTTGTTTCATCACATCAATTTCCTGATTCGACGCGGTGAAAAAATCGCGCTTCTGGGCGCCAATGGAACTGGCAAATCTACGCTGTTTAAGATGATTATGGGACAGGAGCAGGCCGATAGCGGACAGCTTCTGCGTGGTGTCAAGGTGTATCCCGGTTACTATGACCAGGAACAGCAAAGCTTGTCCGATGAGAAAACCGCTCTGGAAGAGATCTGCGATGCCTATCCGCAAATGACGCTGGGACAGGTGCGCAATGTTCTGGCCGCTTTCCTGTTTCGTGGAGATGACGTATTCAAGCCCATTCGTACGCTATCCGGCGGTGAAAAAGCACGAATCTCCCTCTGTAAAATCATGCTGAGCGAAAGCAATTTTCTCCTTCTGGATGAGCCCACGAACCATCTGGATATTCTGTCCCGGGAAGTACTGGAAAATAACCTTCTAGGCTATGAAGGCACGCTCTTCTTCATCTCCCATGACCGATACTTCATCAACCGAGTCGCAACGAAGATCTTCGTATTAACTCCCGATGGCATTCAGGTTTATCTGGGCAACTACGATGAATACCTGGCTCATCTACAGAAAGAAAGGGAGACCGAGACCCCGATCCCAGAAAAGACGACCAGCGTCGAAAAGACAAATTATGTGCAGAAAAAGCAGTCTGCTGCGGCGCTTCGTAAACTCCGTGCTCAGGTACGAAATGCAGAAGCCGCTATTCATGAGCAGGAAGAAACCATCCAGGCACTGGATGAAGCTATGCTGCTGCCGGAGAACTATCAGAGCGCGGCGGCATACCGTAAACTGGAAGAAGAAAAGGCGGCGGCCTCCGAAAGATTGGACGCTCTCTATGTGGAATGGGAATCCCTCGTTCAGAATCTGGAAGCGGCCGAAGCCATCGAAAACGCATAAAAATAAGACTCTTTGCCCATACTCATTATCAAAAGAGGTGATATCATGAGTAACCAGCAAAGAGTCTTATTATTTACCTATGGCGGTATTGCCGCCGCAGTGGCTGTCCTTTGTGTCGTAGCCATTATCGTCTTCAGCAGTTTTTCCGAGGAACCGGAGACCACCCAGGCAGAAGAATCCGTCTCTACAGAAGTCTCCTATGAGGAGCCGGAAGCAGAAACTGCCGATGCGGCGGCGGCTCCCAACTATACGGTAAAAGCCCTTCCCGATGGCATCGGCGTCTTTGATGCTTTCGGAACCCTAATTCGTTCCTTTCCCGTGGAGGTCTCTACGTTGCCCGCTGCCGATCAAAACGCTCTCCGGCGCGGTATTGATGTGACCGGCAAAGAAGCCCTGGATAAACTCCTGCAGGATCTTACTTCTTAAACCGCAGTCGAATCAGAAAACGTCCATAGGGCAGATCTCGAATCTGATCCAGCGTATACCATGTGCTGTTCAGCAGGAGTACAAAATAAAAAATCACGCTGATTCCTACGGAGAACAGAACCGACAGCGTATACGAAGATACGATAGCATAGACGCCATGATACACGATCCAGGTCATCACACCCATCAGAATCGCGCAGGCTGCCGGGGGTAGAATCAGATGCAGCAGATTGATTTTGCATTGACTGTACTTCAGGACGCTGCGCATGTTAAAAAAGGCGATAAAGAACCCGAATAAGGTGACGCTCAGAATCATGGCGTATACCTGAATATCGAATACCAGGATGCTCAGAATCAGGACTGGGATACTGATACAGGCGCTCTTCAGCGCATTGAGCACTGGCTGACGAATCTTGCCTAAGCCCTGCAGAATTGCAGAAGCATTCTGCGATACGGCAAAGAAGATAATCATAAATGATCCTACCTGCAGCAGTTCTCCGCCATCACTGGAATTCGGAAACAGCCATTCAATAATCGGCACTCCAAGGATGGACAAGCCAACAGCGGCCGGCATACTGACCATCAGCACCAATTTCATCAGCGTATCAATATGCTCTTGAATGGCCTGATGGTTATTTTGTGTGATTGCCCGCGTAATACTAGGGACCGATACGATCGTCAGTGTTCCCAGCGCCGCGATCGGCATATTGATCATCACATTATACTTCCCTGTCATCTTTCCCAACTGTGCGTCAATTAGTTCCGCTTCATATCCTTTAAGCGGCATCAGCGCCTTAAACAGCGCCGTATCAATCAGTTCCCGCAGATTGGACACCGACGCGGCGATCATGATCGGAATCACCAGGCAGATAAAATATTTAAAGAGCGTAGATTTTCGCTCCGTAATCTGTTCTGCCGGCGCATTGAAGATCGTAGATTTGGCCTTATAGATCAAAAAGATGAAAAGTAACAGCAGCAATCCGCCCATCGCGCCGTACATACTGCCTCGCGCCGCGGAAGACGCCGCGTCCACCAGAACAGACTCCGTCAGCGTCTGTTCTGTAGATACCGTAATCCAAACCAATAGGACGCTGAATCCCGCATGAAACACTTGATCGATGAGATCCGCATAGGCGCTGGTTCGCACATCCCCGATACCCTGATACAGACCGCGAAATACACTGGAAATAGACACCATCAGAACCGCTGGTGCCAGACTCCTTACGGCAGACACCGACTGCGGCATATTAAACAGAACCGAAGCGATAAAATCTCCACCCAGAATTAAAACCAGGCAAAAAAGAAAGCCCATGCCTCCTGCATACATCAATCCCATCCAGAAAACCTGTCTGGCATTGGCATATTCCCGCTTAGCCAGCCGTTCGCTGATCATGCGGGATAGTGCCTCTGATACTCCAAATGTGGATAGAATAATGAAAAAACTATAGATCTGATAGGCGACACCGTAATACCCATTTCCCGTATCGCCGATCATATTGGTCATCGGAATTCGATAAATGAATCCAATCAATTTGATAAAGACAGAGATCATCACTAGGAAACTGCCTTTTCTCATTAAATCTTTTGCTCTGCTCATACCTTTTCCTTCCCGCGATGAATACCCAGGGTCTCCAAAATCTTCTTTTGTTTGCTGCTCATCTGCTCCTCTTCCGCCGCTTCCATATGATCATACCCCAAAAGATGCAGCATACTATGAAGAACCAGAAACGCGGTCTCCCTCTCTGTAGAATGCCCATATTCTTCCGCTTGTGTCACGACATGATCCCAGGAAAGCACAATATTTCCCAGGCAGATATGGCCTGTCTCCGGATCCGCTTCGTCTTCTGACAGCCCTGCCGCGGCCTGTCCCGGCGAAAGATCCCATAAAGGAAAAGACAGGACATCCGTAGCCCGGTCTATTTGACGATATTGACGATTCATCTCATGGATCGCTTTATCGTCCACCACATTCAGTTCTATTTCAACGGGCTGCTTCACTCCCTCTTCCTGAAGAGCTGCCTCCAAGATTCTTTCAAAAACCTCCGTATAGTGCTTTCTTTCTGCCTCATCAGGCCCGTACTCCCATTGTATCCATAATTTCATAACTTTCTGCGGCCTCCATCCTTCTTATCCCAAGGTCCTTTAGCTGGTTCCGGATGTTCATTTTTTTCATACGCTTCCACGATACGCTGCACCAATGGATGCCGCACCACATCCTGATTCGTCAACCGACAAATGCCGATATCCTCCACATCCCGCAGAATATGAACCGCCTGTTTCAGTCCCGATTTCTGCCCATCCGGCAAATCGATCTGCGTCAGATCTCCCGTAACAACTACCTTAGAATGAAAGCCGATTCTTGTCAGGAACATCTTCATCTGCGCCTGCGTCGTATTCTGCGCCTCATCCAATACAATAAAGGAATTGTCCAGCGTCCTACCCCGCATATAAGCCAGAGGCGCGACTTCAATGACGCCTCGTTCCAGATTCTTCGCCACAGATTCCGGTCCCATCATCTCATACAGTGCATCATACAGAGGTCGTAAATAAGGATCTATCTTACTCTGCAAATCACCCGGCAAAAAACCCAGCTTTTCCCCTGCCTCAATCGCAGGACGAGTCAGAATGATCCTGCTGATTTCATCCTGCTTAAACGCTTGGACGGCCATAGCCATAGCCAAAAATGTCTTTCCCGTACCGGCAGGCCCTATGCCAAACGTCAGCGTGGATCTTCTGATCTGATCCACATACCGCTTTTGTCCCAATGTCTTAGGCCGAATGGGCTTTCCCTGCTTCGTAAAACAGACCACATCCGACAGAAGCTGATGTACATCTTCCTTCGCCTCCTCCTCAGACAAGCTGCTCAAGTAATTCACATGCTGTAAAGAGACAATCTCGCCGCTCTTGGCAATCTCCACCAGCTTACAAAGCACGTCTTCGGCCCGTTCCGTATCTTCCGCGGTTCCTGTCAAAATCACCGCGTCCTCCCGATTCACAATCGTCACGCTGCACTTTCGCTCTAGCGCCTGTATATTCTCGTCAAATTTTCCAAATACATTGGAGATGTACTCTCCCGGAATCTTTATGATTCTCTCACTGCTCATTCTTTGCCTCCTCTAGAAAAATGCCATGCCACGCCTATTGTACCAC
Organism: uncultured Clostridia bacterium; assembly: GCA_937892735.1. Classification (GTDB taxonomy): domain Bacteria; phylum Bacillota; class Clostridia; order Lachnospirales; family Bianqueaceae; genus Faecimorpha. Next base: position 19,168 of record CALBGL010000017.1, read on the forward strand.
ACGCATCGTGGGCTTTCGGAGTTTGACGCCCTTTGGCGGCAAACTCGGGGCGTGGCTCTATCTCTCTTGATATAGAGAATTACCATGCCACGCCTATTGTACCACAGTTCCTTTAATTTCTAAAGGGGTAGACCAAGATTTTTCCTTCAACTTTTATCTTCCTGCATATCCGTAAGTGGCGCCAACATTCCTGCTTCTCCCATTTCTACCATCACCTTCATCGAGAGTGTCCCTTTTATTCCTGTCTTCGTTTTTTGGTAGTCGATAATTTCTTCCGTTAGTACGCCGTTTTCCTCTTCCAAACATCGGTCTCTCTCTTTCTGTAATTCAGCTCCCAGAAGCACCTTCATCTGATCCTCCCGGTACGTTTTCTCTACCGGTTCATAAAGAACATACGTACGCCGAATGAGATAAATGCTCGGAACGCCGGGTATCTCTCCCAGAAAATTTCCGAACTCACTCCCCAGCGGTTCTTCAATCACATCGGCATATTCCAGATTCCGAAAGGGTTTATATAAAGAGATCTGCGTATCTCCCCATTGCAGCAGCAATTCGTGTACTGTCTCTCCCGTATACTCCTTTTCTGTATACCCCGCTTCCTGTTCTAATGAGATTTCCTGCGTACATAAGGCATATACTTCTCCTGCCGCTTCTGTAAACTGATATTGGGTAGTGCCATCCTCCATCGGAATCTCCAGTGTACCTGAGATCAAGACATCCCCCTTTCGCACCACATCGCCCGCACGTACCATAGGAGTTCCTCGTATTGTTACAATAGAATAAATGATGCCATCTCGATCCGCTACCCAATCCCTAGGATCCCCTTCTTCATAGACGGTCGGCGGCGGTGTTCCTTCCGTTAATCGAACCTGTAGTGTAGTTCCTTCTATACTCAGCGACATCCAAGACCATTCCGGATATTCTAACAACATCTGATTCTTGATTCCTTCCAGATCATGTCCTCCCTTCCAAGCCCCTTCTGTCAAACCATACTCTGCAAGACGAGACCGCACCTCCAAATCTGAAAGAGTTTCATTCCCTTGAATATCGATGCCCCAGATAAAGCTGTTCCAAGCAAAAATACCCAGAATAAGAAGAAGCAGCCCTATGACAAAACCATATCGATTGCCATAATGTTTTTTCCAAGCCGGAAACCCTTTTTCTTGCAAAATATCTACTGTACATCCGCTCTTTTTCGCATAGATCTCCGCCTTCTCCACATCTTTTGTACTCATCCAAGTAAGGATCGTACTCCCTTCTCTGTATACATCCTTTAGCTCTACGCCCTTTCCCAATAATAAATTCAGACACCGAATCACTCCGCTTCCTGCAATTCGAAGCCGGCTCCTTCCTTTTAAGAATCGATGGATGGGTCCTCTCATGCCAAATCACCGCCCAATCTCACAGACGCAAAATGTCCTTCTACATCCAACTCTCCCGATTTAGCAAAACAAATATGAATCTTCTCACCCTCGATCGTATAGATGCCCTGAGACGTAGAAACCACCAGACGATTCTCATGAAACTCCAGGATACTCCGATAATGGTCCAGCCGAAGGTGTCCTCTTCCCGTCAGTTCTATCTGCGGCACCCGAAGAATCACATCCTCCGGCAGTCCCAATGCTCGCACCATTTTTTCTTTTTTGGACATAAAAACACCCCCAGCATACCTTTTCTACACTGTATGCCAGGGGCTTTCCTCTCATTCCTTCTCGCTGGTAGTTAGCATCTTCGCACAAACAGCAAGCAGTGCCGCGATCGTCTTGCCATCTATGATCTCTCCGCTGCGAATCTTATCTACCGCCTCTTCCAACGGCAAAATTGTGACCTCCACATCCTCATCCGGATCTAAGTGCTGTTGGGTGGGAATCAGCTGTTTGGCTGCATAGATCCCTACACATTCCGTACAGTATCCCGGAGACGAATAGAAGTCAAAGAGATGTTCGATCTTAAGCGGCTTGAATCCGGTTTCTTCTTCCGTCTCTCGCGCCGCGCACTTCTTCATATCTTCTCCCGGTTCCAGGAGTCCCGCGGGAATCTCCAACATATCTCTGCCTACCGCGTATCGGTACTGCCGTACCAGAATCACTTCCCCATTATCGGTAATAGGAACCACCGCCGCAGCGCCCGTATGCCGTACCACCTCTCTGGTCACCTGCATGCCGTTATCCAAAAGCACTTGATCCTTATAGACTTTCAGGATCTTCCCATCAAACATCAATTCACTCTTTTTAACTTCCATATTGATCCTCTCGTTTCGTATCTGAACGGATTATTTCGCCATCTCCTGCGACTTTTTAAAAGCAGCTTCTTCTGCCGCAATCACGCTATAACGAAATCCGCCTTTTTCCAATGCTTTTACACCCTGAATCGTCATACCGCCTGGGGAACACACCTGATCTTTCAACATCCCAGGATGAAAGCCCGTCTCCAGAACCATCTTCGCCGCGCCCAAAACCGCCTGCGCACACATCTCATAGGCCTGTGCCCGAGGTATTCCCAGCGCGACGACTCCATCTGCCAGCGCTTCAATATACATATAAGTAAAAGCCGGCGACGCTGAAGAACCAGTCATACCTGCGTCCAGCAGATGTTCTGGAATCTCCGTCACCGTTCCCACACATTCAAAAACGCCCCGAATCTCCTGACGCTCCTGGGGCGTAAGCGCCTCTTCGAAGGACATCAATGTGATACCTGCTCCGACCATGGCCGGCATATTGGGAATCGTTCGTGTGAAAACCGCATTGTCTCCCAGTTTTTCGTGGAGATATTGAAAATCAAATCCCGGTGTGATGCTGATGATCTTTTTCCGTTCCCGAAGCGCCTCACGAATATGCGGAAATACATCGCCAAAGTATTGCGGCTTCACCGCGATCACAATCATCTCACTCTCCTGCACCAGCTCTTCTATGCTGGCATACACCGTAGCTCCCAGTTTCTTTGCCTTTTCACAGGCAGCAGGAAGTATATCATAGGCTGCTGTGCTCATCTCCGGCTTCTTCGCCTGAATGCCTGCCAGCAGGGCCCCTCCCATATTGCCTGCACCGATAAACCCAATTTGATTCTGACTCATTCCCATACACTCCTTTCATTTTATGGATTAAAAAACCGCGGATATACTCTTCTGCAGCGAAGATGATTTCCACGGTTTTGCGCGTACGCTTTATTTGGCGTATTCAGATGCTCTTGTCTCACGGATAATATTGACCTTAATCTGGCCAGGATACTCCAATTCGCTCTCAATGCGCTTTGCCACATCCCGCGCCATGATCTTCATATCGTCATCGCTGACCTGCTCCGGAATGACCATCAGCCGCAGCTCACGGCCTGCCTGAATCGCAAAGGTTTTCTCCACACCCTTGAATTCATTCGCAATGCTCTCCAGTTTCTCAAGCCGTGTAATATAACTTTCCAATGTCTCCCTTCGAGCGCCTGGACGAGCCGCCGAAATCGAGTCTGCTGCCTGTACAATGACCGCAATCAATGATTCCGGCTCCACATCTCCGTGATGGGACTCCAAGGCATTCACAACGATATGGGACTCCTTATATTTTCGCAGCAGTGCTGCGCCGATGGAGACATGCGAGCCTTCCATCTCGTGATCTACGGCTTTACCAATATCGTGCAGCAAACCTGCACGCTTGGCCAGCCGTACATCTAACCCCAATTCTCCTGCAATCAAGCCGGAAAGATGCGCTACTTCGATCGAATGCTTGAGTACGTTCTGTCCATAACTTGTCCGGTATTTGAGTTTACCCAACAACCGAATCAACTCGGAATGCAGACCATACACATTGGTTTCGAAGGTCGCAGCCTCGCCTTCTTCGCGGATGATATTCTCCACTTCCTTGGTCGCCTTATTCACCATCTCCTCTATCCGAGCAGGATGAATACGGCCATCCACGATCAGCTTTTCCAAAGCGATCCTTGCGATCTCCCTTCGAATGGGATCGAAAGAAGAAAGGATCACGGCTTCCGGCGTGTCATCTATAATCAGATCGATTCCTGTCGCCTGTTCCAGAGCCCGGATATTCCGACCCTCCCGGCCAATGATTCGACCCTTCATTTCATCACTGGGAAGCGGTACAACAGACACCGTGGTCTCCGCCACATGATCCGCTGCACAACGCTGAATAGCACTGGTAAGAATTTCTCTCGCCTTTTTGGTAGCCTCTTCCTTGGTTTTGGTTTCTGCCTCTTTCAGCATCACCGCCATATCATGCTTAACGTCCTCTTCCACCGACTGCAGCAAAATATCCTTTGCCTGGTCGGAGGTGAGCCCGGAGATTCGCTCTAATTCCTGCAGCTGCTGCTCATGAAATTTGCTGATCTCCTTGTTCTTACGATCCAACTCTTCCATTTTACGGCTGAGCTGATTCTCCTTGCGTTCCAGTCCCTCGACCTTTCGGTCCAGAACCTCTTCTTTTTGTACGACTCTTTTCTCCTGACGCTGTACTTCCGCACGACGTTCTCGAACTTCCTGTTCCAAATCGTTTTTAACCTTCATCGCTTCTTCTTTTGCTTCCAAAAGAACTTCACGTTTCTTGGCTTCCGCTGTCTTCAAAGCATCGTCTACGATCTCACGTGCTTTGGTTTCCGCAGCCCCAATCTGCGCCTCCCCCACTTTCTTACGGTACTTAATCCCCATAAAAAAGGCGATGGTGCCTACCAGAACCGCAGCAACGACAACGATCACTATCGTTACTATAGGATCCAAGACAAACTACACCTCCCTATTCAATTATCATAGTTCATTGTATTCAAAAGAACGTATTAATTTTACACCGATTTCCCCAGTTTGTCAAGAATGATTGCGCAATTGCCCCGGCTAAAGTTATGAAAGCATCAGATCCAGGCGCTCTGCCACATAACTGCTGCCCAGGATCGCCACATTATTGGCTAGAATGAGGTTATCTACCTCCTTCTCCCAAACAAAGTCCAAAAGATTTTCATTGTAGTAACGATAGTCAATGATATAGACATACTGATAATGATCCACCAGGAATGGCGCCAACGCGTTTCCAAAAGATTCCTTCACCAAAAGGCAGGATGAGCCGTCCTGAATCTCCGGATTTTCGATATAACTATACGGATTGTCTCCACCAATAAAACAGCTATATTTCGCATAGATATCCCAATCTGTGACATCCCGCACTACATTCCAGGCATACTCTTCCCCTTCCGTAGTATAAAAAGTCATCTCGTTGGTCCCCATTGGCAGATAGGCCTCGACAAAATCCGGATGCGCCAGCATCTCCTCGCTGCCGCAGGTACTATAGAAAGTTCCCAGAAAATCTCCGAAATTGACTTTCTCAAAGTCTGAAAGACTATGGGGTTTTACTCCCATTTCTTCAGCCAGATTTTGATATACATAGTAAGCGCCCAGCTGTGTCCAATGATGGTCTGTACGAAAATACAGATATTCTTCTCGATGTTCATACAGCGTGTCAAAAGTATCGATGGTGTGTACCTCGTCCGACAGCATACCATAGTAATAATCAATGGCCTGCTCTTCACTGCTTCCGCCCAACTGCTCTACCAACTCCGGATCCAGCATGATCTGCGTGCTGTCCGGAATGATGACGCTATAAACCTCTGTCTCTCCCGAGAGTTCCTGCGCCACTCGATTCATCATTTCAATATACCGGTTCGCTGAATCTAGTGAGAAAAAATATCGAGAATATGCGGCATCCCCATGGACAAAAAGGCCATCCTGGATCTGTCCCTGGATCGCTTCCTGTACCTGCGTCGGATCATCCGGTATGGTCGGTTTTTCCTCTCTGGAAGATTCCTCTTTCGACGATTCCTCATGTCTGCTTTCTTCCGACTTCGAAGATTCATTCTGGGACGAATCCTCCTGGGAAGATATTTCCTGAGAAGAGGCGTCTGACGAAGATTCCTCCTGTGAGGATTCCTCAATCATCGGAATCTCATCAGCTGTCTTATTCCCACCGCCTATGATCTGACTGGATCGTATCCCATATAGATTCTCCACGCTCTGATCGATATGGATCCACTCTTCCCGCAGAGGAAACGTATCCGCATACCAGGTAGAGATGTCACTCAGAAAACTCCCATCCAGAAAGGATTCCAGAGTAAACTCCGGGAAGGTTGTCAGCTCCCGTTTCTCCTTTTCGGACTGTGTCGGACGCAACATCCATAACGCTCCCAGCACGGTTCCCGCCATCATCAATAGTCCAAACAGAACAATCTGTACCCGCAAGAACCGTCTCTTGCTTTTTGCAATCTGCTCTTTGCTCTTTTTCTTCATACTCTCTTACCTCAAAACTGGAAATACAGGAACGGATTGTAACTGTTACCTACCAGAGCGCATGCCGAAAAGAAAATCAGAATCACCGGCATAACCGTATCGATCAGCTGCATTCCCCGTGCAATCCGTCCTCTACCCTCTGCCTTCTCATACCGCCATGCCCGCAGGTTCTTCCCGAGAGGCGTACACGCGATGAGCGCAGCCGCCAGGAAGAAGATATGATTCCACAACGTCCATAGAACATCTGCATTATATAAGGACAGGCCGCCGACCCCAAACATGCCGCCCATCACGGCCATCAGTAGGCCCATGTTCTCAAATCGAAACAGTACCCAACCGAAGAAGACGACGACCAGAGTATACACATGTTTAAGTATCCCAGGCCACCGAATTTTGCGCAGCGGCCTCTCCAGCATGAGAAACAGGCAGAAATAGAGGCCCCAGAGAATATAATTCCAACTGGCGCCATGCCACATACCTGTCAGGAACCATACCACCAGCATGTTACGAATCCATTTGAAGACATGGACACGGCTGCCTCCCATAGGAATATATACATAATCCCGGAAAAAGGTACTCAGGGAAATATGCCATCTGCGCCAAAAATCCCGTATGGAACGCGCTATATATGGATAGTTGAAATTCTCCAGATAATGAAATCCTACCATGCGCCCCATACCAATCGCCATATCCGAATACGCTGAAAAGTCCAGATAAATCTGCAGCATATAAAACAGCATTCCTACCCAGAGTCCCAGTGTGGTACGCCCGGCCATGTCTCCCAGCACCGCTGGAAGCAACGTATCCGCGATCCCCGCACACCCATTGGCCAGAATCGATTTTTGGGCCAGCCCTACGGAAAACCGACGAATGCCCGCCGCCACATCTTCTACCGTGACCGAGCGATGCTCAATCTCTCCGGCCACCGTCTGGTACCGTACAATGGGGCCTGCTACACACTGATGAAACAGACTCGCATATAACAGCAGCTTCCAATACTTGCGCTGCGCCTCGGCTTCCTTACGATAGACATCGATACAGTACGATAATAGCTGAAACGTATAAAAGGAGATGCCCAGAGGCAGCACGATCTGCGGAATCCATTCCGGCACCCCGAAAAGGAGCTGCAAGTTCTCTAAGAAAAAACCTGTATACTTAAAAACAGCCAGGATCCCTAAGAGCAGGATACAATCTAAGACGAGCCATCCTCGTCCCGTATGGCCTTCTCTCTGAGACTCCGCAATCAAACATCCGCAGCCCCAGCTGATTCCTGTCACTAAGAGGAGCAGGAGCAGATACTGGGGTCCGCTCCAGGCATAAAACATCAAAGAGAATCCGAGCAGGACTCCATTGCGCGCCCGCTTCCCCAGCAGGAAATAGCATGCCAAGTTCAGACTCAGGAACGCAAACAAAAATAATAAACTCGAAAAAACCATCTTCCTTATATACCCCTTATTCGTTTAACTCCTTCATCACATGCTGGATCAGCTCATAAGAAAAACCATGCGTTTGCAAATACGCGCCCATACGCCTACAGGCTTCCGGATCGGAAGGATCCGAAAGCCTGTGCGTCACCAGCCACCGGATCGTCTCTTCCTCCGACGGCGCCTCTTCTTCCATCAGCTGGTCGATGATTTCCCGACCAACGCCTTTCTGCAGAAGATCATAACGAATCCGCCTACGGCTGCGATGCTTTAGCGAAGAGGCATCCCGAATATAACACCGTACATACTCCTCATCATCTGCAAAACCATAGTTTTCCGCAAAACTCGTCAGTTCTTCCGCCATTTCCTTGGAACATCCCAGTTTCTCCAGATATTCCTGAATCTCCCATGATGTACGTCTGCGGCTCAGATATTGGAGCATACGATTCTTATAGTATTCCTTCTGTTCCTCTGGCGTCTTCTGCGAGAGATCTATCTTTTTCTTCCTCACTCATCCATCTCCAGTTGTCCTGACTGCGTCGTTGTCGCTTCGGGTGTCTCCGGTACGGCTTCCGCACTCATGCCATGTTTCTGCCGAATGATACCCTCTATCTCCGCCATCAGCGCAGGATTTTCTTCCAGATACTTCTTCGCGTTCTCACGTCCCTGGCCCAGGCGCTGTTCCCCATAATAGAACCAGGCTCCGCTCTTGCTCGCCACACCTTCCTTAATGGCCAAGTCCAAAAGATCTCCGCTTCTGGATATGCCCTTGCCGTACATGATATCAAACTCCGCCTCTTTAAAGGGCGGTGCTACCTTGTTTTTCACAATCTTCACTCGAACATGGTTTCCGATAAACTCGTTATTGGCTTTCAGAGTCTCCGTGCGCCGTACATCCATTCGTACCGAGGCATAGAACTTCAGGGCACGGCCTCCCGTCGTGACCTCCGGGTTGCCAAACATCACACCCACCTTCTCACGCAGCTGGTTGATGAAAACCACCACGCACCCGGACTTATTGATACTGCCCGTCAGTTTGCGCAATGCCTGACTCATCAGTCTGGCGTGAAGACCGACGTGGGAATCTCCCATTTCGCCGTCGATCTCGGCCTTTGGTACCAGAGCAGCCACAGAGTCAATGACGATAATATCGATCGCACCAGAACGCACCATCGTCTCGGCAATCTCCAACGCCTGTTCTCCGTTATCCGGCTGCGAAATATACAGGTTATCCACATCAACTCCCAGGTTCTTCGCATATTCCGGATCCAGTGCATGTTCCGCATCCACAAAACCGGCGATTCCGCCCCGCTTCTGCGCTTCTGCCACCATATGCAGCGCTACCGTTGTCTTACCGCTGGACTCCGGTCCATAGATCTCTATGATCCTGCCTCTGGGGACGCCGCCTACTCCCAATGCGATATCCAGACTCAGGGATCCTGTGGGCAACGCCTCCACACTATGATCCGCCATGGATTCCCCGAGTTTCATGATCGCACCCTTTCCGTAGGACTTCTGGATATTCGCAATCGCGTCTTCCAGCGCTTTTGCTCTTTCATCCTTTTCCTGCATCTGTTCCTCTCCTCCCTTTCTTAGGTTTTCCCCTTCTACTTTATATAATCGCTCTTTTGAAACTTATTGGCTGGTTTTCTGCGAGAATTTTTCAATCATTTTCATACGCAATCCGTTGAGTCCGCGAACCACCGCGTTCTCCCGGTTTCCTCTGCGCGATTTCTGGAATCGGCACTCTTCATAAGATACCTCTCCATCTAAATAATAGCCTATATAGACAAGTCCTACCGGTTTCTCCGGCTGCCCGTCATGGGCTGGCACGGCTCCCGTCGGTCCCGCGATTCCCGTAATGGAAATCGCCGCCTGCGCTCCTGCGCATTCTGCTGCCCCTTGGGCCATCTCCATGGCCGTCTGAGAACTGACCGCCCCATAGGTCTGCAAAGTGTCATGGCTGACTCCCAAAAGCTCTTCCTTAGCCTCATTCGAATATGTAATGAACCCTTCTTTCAGGACTCGCGACGCCCCCGGGTAATCCACCAGTCTCGCGGCCAGAAGTCCGCCGGTACAAGATTCCGCCGTAGTGATGGAATATCTAAGCTCCGCCAAACGCTCGATCAACACGCCTTCCAGCGTATCCTCATCCGCACCGAACACGAAATCACCAAACTGCGCTCGAATCTCTGCTTCCACCGGCGCAATCAAGGCACTGGCTTCTTCTTCACTCTTTGCTTTCGCCGTGATCCTCAGATCCACCATTCCCGTCTTCGCATAGGGCGCCAACGTCGGATTGGTCAATTCATCCATACGTGATTTCAGACGGTATTCTACCGCAGATTCCCCGATACCGCACAGATGCAGCGTGCGCGATACCAGCTTCTGCTCGCTCTTCTGCCGCAAATAAGGATGCACCTGCTCATCGAACATCGGCTTCATCTCCGAAGGCGGTCCCGGCAGCATGATCAGGATCCTTCCGTTTCCTTCCAGGATAAATCCCGGCGCCGTACCATTCTGATTATACAACGGAATCGCGCCTTCTGGCAGATCCGCCTGTTTCAGATTGTTCGGCGTCATCGTTCGTCCGGAATGCTCCATCATCTGCCGCATATCTGCCAGCGCCTTTTCATCCCGCACCAACTTACGTCCAAAGTAATGCGCTGCGGTTTCCTTGGAAAGATCATCCGTCGTGGGGCCTAGTCCGCCAGTCGTGATCACGATATCCGCTCTGACAAAACTCTCGGTCAATGCCTTTTCCAAGCGCTCGGGATTATCTCCCACCACCTCCTGATGATACACTAGGATCCCCAGCGCAGCCAACTCCTGCGAAAGATAGGCTGCATTCGTATTCACAATATTCCCCAATAAAATCTCCGTCCCAATGGACAAGATCTCTGCTCGCAATTCTTTCATCTTTCTTATGCCTTCTTTTCTGTCAACACCTTACGGTTATTCCAAATATAATCTACCAGAGAAACGATGGTCAAAAGTACAGACAACACCACAAAAATCTGGATCAAAACCTGATACCAGCCCCAGTCGAAATTCAAAATCATCAGCAATACCATGACCATCTGTGCGACCGTCTTGAGTTTTCCCCAAATCCCCGCCGCAATGACGATCCCACTGGATGCTGCCACAAGACGAAATCCACTGATGATAAATTCTCTGGCCACGATAATGATCAGGATCCATCCTGCCAACTGACCATTTTCCACAAAACAGATCAGTGCGGAAATCACCAGCAGCTTGTCCGCCAGCGGATCCATAAATTTACCGAAATTGGTAATCAGGTTGCGTTCTCTGGCCAGCTTTCCGTCCAGATGATCCGTATAGGATGCAGCCGCAAACAGAATAAAGGCCAGATATCGGTTCCATGGTTCCGGCACCAGCGTAAATACCAGGACATATATCGGTACCATGATCATACGTAGTACTGTCAGCTTATTCGCGATGTTCCACATCTACATCCACTCCCATCAAGTCATATTCATAGGCTCCCACGACCTCTGCCTGCGTAAAGTCTCCAGACATATACGATATTGGCGAAGTAAGAAACAAAAATCCGTCGATCTCCGGCGCATCCCGATATGTCCGGGCCGAATATACCAGACTATCTTCTCCTCCTTCTCCCGGAATCTGTCCCTCGATCATCACTTCCATCTGGCAGCCTACCATCTCCTGCGACCGCTCCGAACTGATTTTCTGCTGTAGTTCCATTAACAGATCCTTCCTGCGCACTTTCTCCTCTTCCGGAATCTGATCCGGCATACGCGCCGCCGGCGTATCTTCTTCCTGGGAGTACGCGAAGACACCCAATCGATCAAACCGAACTTCCTGTACAAACTCGTACAGTTCCCTAAAATCTTCTTCCGTCTCTCCTGGAAATCCTGCGATCAGCGTAGTGCGCAGTGCAATGTCCGGAATCCTTTCTCGAAGTTTTTTAATCAGCTGCAGGATCTGTGCCTTCGTATGATGGCGTCCCATTCTCTTCAGCACGCCATCTGCACAATGCTGAATCGGCATGTCCACATAGTGAAGTATCTTGGGTTCCTCCGCGATGGTTTCCATCAATTCTTCCGTAATATCCTCTGGATAGCAATATAAAAGCCGGATCCAGTGGATACCCTCTACCTGCGCAATCTTCCGAAGAAGTTCCGACAAATGGCTCTTGCCATCCCAATCTTTTCCATACTTTGTGATATCCTGCGCTACAATCATAAGTTCGCGTACGCCCTCTGCCGCCATATCCTGTACTTCCCGCAGAATATCCTCCGATTTTCGGCTCCGAAACACACCCCGCAATCTGGGAATGACACAATACGTACAGTGATTGTCGCAGCCTTCCGCGATCTTCACATATCCATAATACCCCGGTGTCGTCAGGATCCGCTTCCGATACGCCAGATCCCTCTTCGAGGCATCCAATAGGCATTTCACCTGTCTCTTCCCTGCCAGAAGTGCTTCTACCACATCCACGATCTGCTCATAACTTCCGGTTCCCACCACGGCATCGACTTCCGGCAACTCCTGAAAAATCTCATCCGCATAACGCCCAGCCAGACATCCCACTGCAATCAACGCCTTGAGCGCTCCGGTCTCTTTATACTCTCCCATCTCGATCAGCGTCTGGATGCTTTCTTCTTTGGCATCCTGAATGAACCCACAAGTATTGACGACAATGACTTCCGCCTGATCTTCCTCTTTTATGATCTCATATCCCTTTTCCGCCAGCAGCTCTATCATGATCTCCGAGTCCACTGTATTTTTATCGCACCCCAGAGAAACAAACGCGATTTTCGTACTCACTTTTTTCTCCTTATTTTTCATGCTGCTGCTCATAAGCACGCAGCGTGTTATATAGCAGCATGGCGATCGTCATAGGACCCACACCGCCCGGTACCGGCGTGATATAAGAAGCAATGCCCTGGCAGCTTGATGTGTCCACATCCCCGCAGATTCCTTCTTCGCTTCGGTGAATTCCCACATCCACGATCACCACACCCTCCTTGAACTGACTGCCGCTGAAAAACTTGGGCTTACCAATCGCGGATACGAAAATATCCGCCTGTCTGAGGATCTCATCCATATTCTGCGTCTTAGAATGTAGCACCGTCACTGTTCCATTTTTGGCTAAAAGCATCCTCGCCATTGGTTTACCGACGATATTGCTGCGTCCTGCCACTACACAATATTTCCCGCTGATTTCGATACCGCTTCTTTCCAGAAGTTGAATCACACCAGCGGGTGTACAGCTTTCCAATGCGGTAGGATTGCCAATCGCCATTTTTCCGACATTCATAGGGTGAAATCCGTCCACATCCTTTGCCGGATCGATGGCATCGAGTACCTTTTCTGCATCGAATCCCGCGGGCAGCGGCATCTGCACCAGAATCCCATTCACACCAGGATCCTGATTCAGTTCCTGAATTTTCTCCAGCAGTTCCTCTTCCCGGATATCCGCACGCATTGGAATCGTCTCCGACTCCATCTGAATCCAGCCGCAGGCTTTCGCCTTATTGCGGACATAAATCTCGGAGGCCGGATCTTCTCCTACCAAGATCACGACCAATTTCGGAACCGGTTTCCCTGCTTCCTTAAGTGCCTTGATCTTTTCTTTCAGCTCTGCGCGAATCTCTCTTGCAATCTGCTTTCCATCAATCAGTTTCGTCTCCATGGTTCACTCCTTTTTAAAACAGTCCCGTAATCCGGCCCTGATCATCCACGTCAATACCTTCTGCCGCCGGATGTTTCGGCAGTCCCGGCATCGTCATGATATCTCCCGTCAACGCGACGACAAAACCGGCGCCGGCTGACAGATTCACCTGCCGTACCTGAATCTTGAATCCCTTCGGTCTTCCCAGCTTCTTCGCCTGATCCGACAGCGAATACTGTGTTTTAGCCATACATACAGGACATTGTCCATAGCCCTGTTCCGTAAGCTTCTTCAGCTTCGTCCGCACACCAGCCGCATACGTGACACCATCGGCTCCGTAAATCTTCTTGGCGATGGTCTCAATCTTCTTCTCCAGCGGCATATCGTCAGGATACAGGGGATGATACTGCGTCTTCTTCTCCTTCATGGTCTCAAGAAGCTCCTCCGCCAGCGCCACACCGCCTTCCCCTCCTTTGGCCCATACCTCGGACAGGGCAAAGGAACATCCCATGGCACGGCAGCGCTTTTCTACGTAATCGATCTCCTCTTCACTATCCGTCACAAAGGAGTTGAGTGTTACCACAATCGGTACTCCATATTGCTGCAGCCCCTCGATATGTGCCTCTAGGTTTGCAAAACCAGCCTCCAGGGCTTCCATATTCGGCGTGCTCAGATTCTCCTTCGCCACGCCGCCATTATACTTCAATGCACGAATCGTGGCGACCAGAACCACCGCATCCGGTGCAAGCCCTGCCATACGACATTTGATGTCCATGAACTTCTCAGCACCCAGATCCGCACCGAAGCCCGCTTCCGTGATCACCACATCCGCCAGTTTCAGCGCATACTTCGTGGCACGCACGCTATTGCACCCATGAGCGATATTCGCAAACGGCCCGCCATGAATGATACAGGGTGTATGTTCTAGCGTTTGCACCAGATTTGGACGAATGGCATCTTTCAGAATCGCTGTCATCGCGCCGGCTGCCTTCAGATCCGCCACCGTCACGGGCTGATTTTCATAGGTATAGGCCACGATAATCCGGCTCAGTCTGGCCTTCAAATCGGTGAGATCCTCTGCCAGACATAGGATGGCCATGATCTCAGAAGCCACTGTAATCATAAATCCGTCTTCTCGCGGCACGCCCTGGGATTTACCGCCCAATCCCACGATCGTATTTCGCAGCGCTCTGTCATTGATATCCAGTACACGCTTCCAGCTCACCGTTCTGGGATCAATCCCCAGCTCATTTCCCTGCTGCAAGTGATTGTCCAACATGGCGGACAGCAGATTATGCGCCGTGGTCACAGCATGAAAATCTCCTGTGAAGTGCAGATTGATATCTTCCATCGGAAGTACCTGCGCATAGCCCCCACCGGTAGCGCCTCCCTTGAGTCCAAAGCATGGTCCTAGAGAAGGTTCTCTCAGCGCAATCACAGAAGAAACCCCCATCCGGCCCAGTGCCTCTCCCAATCCAATCGTCGTTGTCGTCTTTCCTTCTCCCGCAGGCGTCGGATTGATCGCCGTAACCAACACCAGTTTCCCATTGGGGCGATCCTGGATCCTCTCCCACAGTTCCTGGCTCAACTTGGCTTTATACTTACCATAGTTCTCCAGCTCTTCCGCTTCTATTCCCAATTTAGACGCGACCTGCGTAATCGGAACCATCTCCGCCTCCTGAGCGATCTCAATATCACTCTTGTAACTGCTCATCACGACTCACTCCTTGTTCTTCATATTCTTCTTTGGTCATCAATACTTTTCGAGGTTTGCTGCCCTCGTCCGGGCCCACAATTCCCCGCTCATACATCGCTTCAATCAACCGGGCCGCCCGATTGAATCCAATACGATACGCACGCTGCAGCATGCTGATCGAAGCCTTCTGCTTCTCCACCACCATGCGAATCGCATCCTCCAGGTATTCATCCTTCTCCTCTTCCTGTGCGAAAAGGCTGCCTGCTCCTGCGTTTTCCACCTTTTCCGTCAGATCCGGCTGAAACATTGGGCCCGACGTGCCCTGGCGCACCGCCTCCACAACACGTTCCACCTCATGATCGCTCACAAAAGCGCCCTGTATTCGGACTGGTTTCGCGGCTCCGATCGGACAGAAGAGCATATCTCCCTTGCCCAATAGTTTCTCCGCGCCCACGGTATCCAGAATGGTCTTGGAATCCACCCCGGAGGAAACGGCAAAAGCAAGTCTCGAAGGAATATTGGCCTTAATCACGCCCGTGATCACATCCACCGACGGACGCTGCGTCGCAATGACCAGATGCATGCCGGCGGCACGCGCCATCTGCGCCAATCGGCAAATCGCCTCTTCCACTTCCTTGCCGGCTACCATCATGAGATCCGCCAGCTCATCAATCACGATGACGATTTGCGGCATACTCTCCAGCACCTCGCCTTGGGCCAGATGCTCCTGCACCGCTTCGTTATATCCCTTGATGTCCCGTACACTCAGATCGGCAAATTTCTTGTACCGCATGGACATCTCCTGTACCGCCCAGTTCAGAGCAGCAGCCGCCTTCTTCGGATCGTTCACGACCGGCAGCAGCAGATGCGGAATCCCATTATATACGGACAGCTCCACCACCTTCGGATCGATCAATATCAGTTTCACATCTTGAGGATGGGCCTTATAAAGAATACTGATCAGAAGCGAGTTGATACATACACTCTTTCCGGATCCTGTCGCGCCTGCGATCAGAAGGTGAGGCATCTTGGCAATATCCGCCACCTTGACCTCGCCATCAATCGTCTTCCCCAGGCTGAATGCCAGTTTGGAAGGAAACTTCCGAAACACGTCGCTCTCGATAATCTCCCGCAGTGTCACTGTCACCGGATGCCTGTTCGGCACTTCGATACCCACCGCACTCTTTCCTGGGATCGGTGCCTCGATACGAATGGACGGTGCCGCCAGATTCAGCGCAATATCTCCCGCCAGGTTCACGATACGGCTCACCTTCACGCCCTGCCTGGGAATCAGCTCATATCTCGTCACTGTTGGCCCCTGATTCACCTGCGTAACGCGAGCCTCCACTCCAAAACTCATTAGCGCATTCTCCAATTTCTGCGCATTCTGATATAACTCGTTTCGGCTGCCTGCAGCCGGTACTTCCCCCTTTTCCAACAGGTCAATCACGGGAAACACATATTCTTCTGTATCTTTCGCATCCGCAAAGAGATTCTGCTGAATACCATAATTTACCTGCGCCTGTTCTTCCTTCGTCACAGGTGCTGCTTTCTGGACAACCGGCTGATCTACCTCGCCGCTTTCCCGCTCCGGCACTTGCTGATCCTGCATCTTCTGACGCTGCGCCACATAGGCAAATATATTCTCCCGATCTACTTCCGGTTCTTGTTTTTCTTTTTTCTGAGACGTCCTCCATGAAGGAGTCTTCTCTCCTTCATCGGTCTCCTCAAAAAAAGACGTTCTCTCTATAATATGGATCTCCGGCTCTTTTTCCTGCTCCGCCGTTCTGTTTTCTTCTTGCTCCCACACACGCCGCTGCTCTTGATGCTGTTTGACCTTCTCGCGCACATTCTCTTCTACATTCTTGGTCACTTTACGCGTCTTGGCCCATGCCTTGATCGCGGCCTGTATGGCCGACTTCTCTGTAATCACGACCAGGCAGATGACCATGATACCGACAAGCAGCAGGATCGCTCCGACTTTTCCGAAAAACTGAAGGAGCAAATTCCCCAGTCCCGCCCCCACAACCCCGCCGGTATACCATTTCGCTTGGAAATACCAGGCCTCCCATGTCTCTTCTATCGAGGTTCCATTGATGATATGCATCAGAATCATGATCGCCAATATGAGTAGCACAATACAAAGATCCTTGGCATAACTGGGATACTCTGGACGTCTCCACATACGCAGGAGCAACACCAGAATCCCCGCGAAACACAGAAGGTAAGCTCCTATTCCAAAGACTCCCACACTGACGTCATGCACTGTCTCTCCAAATACCCCGAAGGTGGGGCCCAGACAGATGCTTAAGGCCAGAAGTACCCACACTAAAAGACAAATCAGAGAGCGGACCTCTCGCCCCACCGTCTCCTTAACCCGGAACCTCGGTATCTGTTGTATTTCCTTCCCTTTCGATCTGGCCCCGGCCTTCTTCTGCCCAGAAGAAGCAGAAAAAGACCGCGCTTTTGTCATCTTTTTAGACGTGCTGCGGCCTCTCCCCGCAGAAGCGCTTCGCTTTGCCTTCTGCTTCGCCTCCCTCTGCGTATCAAATGCTGTCTTCTTTGCCATGCTATCCTCCTTGACGGCGGATTATTTATAGGAATAACCCTCATACCATCGCAATCCAACCGATCGCGCCATACTAGATTATAATGCCAATTTATTATACAATGGATTTGAAGATCTGTAAAGACAAACGCATAAATCTTTTTTCTCATGCACATTCTATTCCTAGTCTGATCTATAAAGGAGGCTTTCCATGAACGAAGAGATCACACAGCAGGATGATGAAATCAAAGAAAACGGACAAGCCAGTCTGATTCACAACCCGGAAAAGCATCGCATTCATCTGTTTACAATCATTGGAGAAATCGAAGGACACGAAAACCTGCCCGGCAGCAGCAAAACGACAAAATACGAACATCTCCTTCCGCGCCTGGCGGCCATTGAAGACAGCGAAGAAGTGGACGGCGTTCTCATCATGCTGCAGACCAGCGGCGGCGATTGCTCTGCCGGCCTTGCTATTGCCGAGATGATCGCCTCCCTGAGTAAACCTGTCGTCTCTCTCGTCGTCGGCGACAGTCATTCCATCGGTGTTCCTCTGGCTGTTGCGGCAGACTACTCTTTTATTGTCCCCAGCGGCACGATGATCATACATCCAGTCCGTATGAGCGGCCTGATCATTGGCGCGCCGCAGACCTTTGACTATTTTAAGATCATTCAGGATCGAATTACTCGCTTTATTTCCACACATGCAAATATCCGTGAAGAACGTCTGGAGGAAATGATGTTAAACAAAGGAATTCTCACCAAGGACCTAGGGACGATCCTAGTTGGAGAAGACACAGTACGAGAAGGACTGATTCAAGAAGTCGGCGGCATTGACGCGGCTCTTCGAAAGCTCCATTCTCTCATTGACGAGCGGCATACAAAATAAACAAGGCGGCTGCCATCACAGATTCTTGCAATGGCAGCCGTCTTACTACATTATAATTCTATCTTTTCGATTTGGTACCGCCGGCCCTGTATGGTCATCACGGCCATAGAGAGCGGCAGTCCAAAGCGGGCTCGGCCACAGCTTCCCGGATTCAGCCACAATACATCTCCTATCCGTTCTTCTGTATACCTATGGGTATGTCCAAAAATCACTACATCCGTATCCGGAGGCAACTCATGAATCCGCATCCGATCATGAATCAGAAAGAAGCGTAATCCTCCCAGCTCAAATCGCAGTGTTTCCAGCCTTCCTTTCCGCCACCACCAGTCATTGTTTCCGCAGACCATGTACAGAGGAGCCATTGCGTCCAGTCGTTCCGCCGTCTCCTGGTTATCAAGGTCACCCGCATGGATAATCCGATCACAGCCTTCTGCGATTTTCAGCATATTCGGCCGCAATACTCCATGCGTATCTGAAATCACCGCCACGCGCAGCGCTTTCTCCATATGCTTTCCCCTCACTCAGGAATGATTCGTCGATCCGATGCCGCCCTTCCGCACCTTCTGCACAGGCTCATCATCATCGGTTTTATAATATTTCTGCAGAATTCCCTGTGCAAAAGCATCGCCAGCCGCAAGCTCAAGCGGCCGATTTCCGCCGTTATACAGGCTGATTCGCAGATGCCCTTCATTATCTGCGCCGTAGTAATCCGCATCAATGACTGCCACGGAATTGCTGAGCCGAACCTGATACTTGAATCCCAGACTGGAACGAATATAGATCCCCAGCCACATATCCTCTTCCATCGCAATTCGCAAGCCTGTAGGAATCACCAGATTCTGTCCGGGTTCCACCCGATAAGCTGCTGGCGTCCGAATATCATATCCAGCCGAATACAATGTTCCCCGACGCGGCAGCTCGATTTTTTCATATTCCCGTGCTGCGGTCAGGAATGCCTCTTCCAGACGCATTCCTTCTTTTAATAAAATCTCGGCCCGATCCTGCTGGTATCGGGCGAGACTGACTTTCTCAAATTTAGTCATTATGACGACGTCCTCTATCCGAACGATGATGTTCTCTGCGTCCCTGGTTCTGGTCACCACCCTCACGCGGCGGCAACAGCGCCTTGCGAGACACCTTGACCTTACCCTGATCGTCAATTCCAATGACCTTTACCATGATTTCATCGCCGATTTTCAGCACGTCTTCCACCTTATCGATCCGCTCATAGCTGATCTCCGAGATATGAAGCAGCGCATCCTTGCCGGGCAACAGCTCTACAAAGGCACCAAAAGTGGCAAGCCTTACGACCTTTGCATTATAAACCTCGTTCAGTTCAACATCCTTCGCGATGGTCTCGATCATCTGAATTGCGCGCTTGGACATCTCTTCGTCCGCACCGAATACATATACATGTCCATCATCTTCGATGTCGATCTTGGTACCGGTCTCGTCAATGATCTTATTGATCATCTTACCCTTCGGTCCCACAACCTCGCCAATCTTCTCTGGATTAATCCGTGTCTGATAGATCTTCGGCGCATAGTGGCTTACAGACTCTCTGGGCTGCGAAATACAGGGCAGCAGAATCTCATTGAGGATATACTCTCTAGCCTTGCGGGTTCTCGCGATCGCACCCTCGATAATCGCCTTGGTCAGGCCCTGCACCTTGATATCCATCTGAATCGCCGTGATTCCCTTGAATGTACCTGCTACTTTGAAGTCCATATCCCCAAAGAAATCTTCCAATCCCTGGATATCTGTCAGCAGAACAAAGTCATCATCCGTATCCCCCGTTACCAGGCCGCAGGAAATCCCAGCTACCGGCGCAGAAATCGGCACGCCCGCCGCCATCAATGCCAGCGTGCTGGCACAAATGCTGCCCTGAGACGTAGAGCCATTGGAACTCAATACCTCAGATACCAGACGAATTGCATACGGGAAATCATCCTCAGAAGGAATGACCGGCAGAAGCGCTCTTTCTGCCAAGGCGCCATGACCAATCTCACGACGTCCAGGTCCACGGCTGGGCTTTGTCTCTCCTACAGAGTAGGATGGGAAATTATAATGATGAATGTAACGCTTGGTTTCCTCCAGCGCGTCCAAACCATCCAACTTCTGCTGCTCACTGATCGCGCCCAAAGTTGCCACCGTCAGCACCTGCGTCTGTCCTCTACGGAACAGACCGCTTCCATGCGTTCTGGGCAGTACATCAATCTCTGCAGACAACGGACGGATCTCTTCCATGCCACGGCCATCCGGACGCTTATGATCTACCTTGATCATCTTACGCACAGTTTTCTTCTCATACTGATATACTGCATCGCCCAGATTGGCCCGGAACATCTCCTGGTCTTCCTCCGGCAGGGTATCGATATAGCTCTCGAACTCCGCCGTCAGCTTGGCGACATTCTCCTCACGCACCTGCTTCTCATCCGTGAAGACTGCCTCCTCCATACGCTCCTGCGGAATCACGTGCATCAGCGCTTCCATGACTGCCGCAGGAACCACATGCTCCTCATAGCTGTGCTTGGGCTTGCCGCATTCTGTCACAATCTGATCGATAAAGTCTACGATCTGCTTATTGACCTCGTGTCCGTAGAAGATTGCTTCCAGCACCTTATCCTCCGGCACTTCCTTAGCACCGGCTTCGATCATCACAACCTTCTCTTTTGTAGAGGCCACCGTCAGATCCAGCTCACTCGCTTCTCTCTGCACAGAGGTCGGATTGATAATCAGCTCACCATCGACCAGACCTACAGATACCGCACCGATAGGGCCTGCAAAAGGAATGTCCGAAATGGATACAGCGATAGAAGAACCCACCATAGCCAAAATCTCGGGGGAACAATCCTGATCCACGCACAGCACCGTATTCACCAGAGAAACGTCATTACGATAATCCTTGGGAAACAGCGGCCGCATGGGACGATCAATACAACGAGCCGTCAGAATCGCATTCTCTGTTGGACGGCCCTCACGCTTCACGAAGCTTCCAGGGATCTTGCCTACTGCATATAATCTCTCTTCATAATCTACGCTCAAAGGAAAGAAATCAATTCCTTCTCTAGGTTTCTCAGACGCAGTCGCTGTAGAAAGCACCACTGTATCTCCATAGTACAGCAGCACGGCGCCATTCGCCTGCTCAGCAACTTTACCGATGACCGCCCGTAACGTACGTCCGGCAAGTTCCATTGTAAACTCTTTTACCATTTTCCTTTACCCTCACTTCCCTTTTTCCTCCGAAGAAGCACCCGCTTCTTCGCGAAAATAGGACGGATGAACCATCCGCCCTATTTTACCGGCTCATCACCGGTAAAGCATCACGGTTCTCTAAAACAGAACAGGATGCTTCTATTATCTTCTGATTCCAAGACGAGCGATCAGTGTACGATACTGCTCAATATCCTTGCTCTTCAAGTAGTTCAAGAGGCCTCTTCTCTGTCCAACCAGCATCAGCATACCACGGCGGGAATGATGATCCTTCGGATGTGTCTTCAGATGACCAGTCAGGTGTGTAATTCTCTCTGTCAAAAGAGCAATCTGCACAGCCGTAGAACCTGTATCCTGCTCGTTCGCGCCAAACTCCTTGATGATTTCAAGCTTTCTTTCTTTCGTCATAGTGATAATCCTCCATTCTTTTTTACGGATCGCCAACTGCTGAGCCACGGTTGGAGATTCCAGAAGCTAAGCAATGGTTCCATTCACAGTTTCAGATTATACCATGCCTCTTCAAAAAAGTAAAGGGAAATCTTTTATTTTTGGATCAAACGCACACGAATAATTCCCTCGGTCTCCTCCAATTTTTGCAGTGTCTCCGCATGAGGCACCGCACTCACATCCAGGATCGAAACCGCCATTTCCCCTTTACTGCGATTGTTCATCGTCTCAATATTGATCCCCTGTTCGCCCAGGTTCTGGCTGATCTTACTCACCATGGCCGGAATATTCTTATGTAAAACAACGACACGCGCCGGCATCACCAACGCTCCCATATCACAATCTGGGAAATTTACAGAATGACGAATGACTCCTTTTTCTAAATAATCACGAATCTCTTCCGCTGCCATGCGAGCACAGTTATCTTCCGATTCTTCAGTAGACGCTCCCAAATGCGGAATTGCAATGACATTCCTCTGCCCAACCATCTGTTCGTCCGGAAAATCCGTTACATATTTCGCTACCCGTCCCTTCTCAATCGCCGCCAGCATTGCCTGACTATCTACAATCTCTCCTCTGGAAAGATTCAATACGCAGCATCCCGGCTTCAGGGCGCCTAACTCCTTCTCTCCCAGAAATCCCTTTGTATCTTTTGTCAAAGGAATATGCAAAGAAATATAATCTGCCTGCCCAAGGCACTCTTCCAGCTTCTCACCATGATATACCTGACTATTCAGATTCCAGGCTGCATTGATGGAAACATAAGGATCGTATCCGATTACATTCATTCCTAATTGTACCGCCATGTTCGCCAGAGGCCCTCCGATAGCTCCTAAACCTATCACCAACAACGTCTTTCTAGCCAGCTCATGCCCTGCGAAACGAGACTTATTAGCTTCGACCATCTTAGCCACACCCTCTGTACCGACCAGAGTCTTCGCATATTCTATACCGCCTACAATGTCCCTAGCAGCTAAAAGCATGCCGGCCAATGCTAGTTCCTTTACAGCATTAGCGTTCGCACCCGGAGTATTGAAAACAACGATTCCCTCCTGACTGCAGCGATCAATCGGAATATTATTCACACCAGCACCCGCCCGTGCGATACATGCTAGTCCCGATTCAAATACCATATCATGCAGCTTGGCACTGCGTACCAAAAGCGCATCCGGATTTTTTATATCCTCTCCATACGTATACATCTCATCAAATACCTGCAGACCTACCTGTGAAATCTTGTTCATCAGCTGAACTTTCATATTCTCTCCATCCTTCCCTGGGATGTCCGTTATGTACGGACATTTGTTTTTCTCTGATTTGCTAAGCATACTACAGTCGCTTATAAAAGTCAAGTTTTTTTCCGATCTTTCTTTATATATGTCTTTTTATCCATGAGTATCCTAATCTTCCTTTATATTGAACTGAAATCAAGGCCATCTATTTGATTTGCATATATAACCGGGCTATTGCTGCTCTGACGATTCGTATTTGTTATATACACTATCGGTCAAGAGACTTCCCGGACTTTTTGAATATACTGTATACGCTATTAATCAGGAACTTGCCTGGGCCCTGGATTTTCGAGCTTCTGTATACGCCCCAGACCAGGAATCTATCTGGGCCCTGAAAATTTGAGTATACAGATCTGCCGAGTGCCAGCTTTTCGAGCGCAATCCTTCCATATTATTCCAACATCAAGGCATAA
>CALBGL010000018.1 GCA_937892735.1 uncultured Clostridia bacterium
ATGGTACTTGGCGGGGGACTGCCTGGGAGAGTAGGAGGTTGCCGTTTTTTTAATGGAAAGAGAAGCTGCCAAGAGGCAGCTTTTTTTGATGGGGTGGGTTAGCAATGGGTAACCAACGGCCGGCGGCTGCTCAATGGTTCGGTTGATGATACCCTGCGATACGTAGTATCATCAAAGAACCGGGTTTCGCTTTCATACAGCCTTAAAACTCCCGAAATTGATGATACGATGCGACACATGGTATCATCAAAATCCGGGAATCCAGGGCTCGGGGCGGAGAAAACGGCTCAAACTGATGATACTCTGCAACGTATAGTATCATCAAAAACCACGATCTCTTGCTGCGGTGGCCCGAAATACCCCAAACTGATGATACTCTGCGGTGTATAGTATCATCAAAAATTTGAATTCCATGACTGTGCAAGCCTGAAACCCTCAAATCTGATGATACAGCGCGATGCGTAGTATTATCAAAATCTCAGATTCCACGTCCGGGTGACCCTGAAGCCCCCAAAATCGATGATACTTTGATGTCAAATTCTGTATGGAATGAAGATATGATCTGTTCCTAATGAGAATAATATATGACGCTTCTAAAAAACTGTTGACAAAAAAACAAAGAGGATTTAAGATGTTTTTCAACGGTGGAATCTATTGAATTGACCCCAGAAAATATGAATAAGTTCAATGGAAAGGCAATGGAGATATTCGTGCATGCCGTTTCGTGAAAATGGAGGAAAGTAACCATGTTCCAACTACAACCTAAAACCTACAACTGGACGTATCTGCTTCGGCTTCCATTCGAATGTCAAGCGGTCTGTACTACTATCGTCGTGCTTCAGAAGCTGATCACCGGCCTGGTCAATGTACTATGGATTTTAGTAGAAGCCAGCTTTATCGATACGGCTTTGCGTGTGGCACAGGGCCAGGCAGGAATCGAGACAGCCATCCCCTGGCTGATTTACATGATTCTGATTATCATCTGGAAGCGGATGGGGTACAGCCTGGGACGCGTGGCGACCCGCAAGCTGGAGATTGAGGCAGAAGCACAGATGACGGCAGAGGCAGTGAAGAAACGTTCCCGCCTGCATTATTCTCTGATTGAGGACAAGGAGTCTTGGGAGTTGGTTAACCGTGTCAGCGGACAGATTGCCAAGAACACCTGGTATATGCTCCAGTGGACCTGCAACTTTTTAAATGCGGCCGTCAAGATCATTGGTACATTTTTGATCCTCTTCACCCGGCTTTGGTGGATGGGGCTGGCCATGCTGGCGGCGTCGGCGATATTGATTCTTCTTTCGATGAAGAGCGGGGGTAAGGTATATAAGGCATTTCAGGAGGCTGCGGTGTATCAGCGGAGAAGTGACTATCTGGGAGAAGTGCTGACTAGCCGGGAGAGCGTCAATGAGCGTGCGTTGTTTCGGTATACCGATCATGTGAATAAAGAATGGTGCAAGCAGCGGGATGTGATGAATCGAATCAATTTGAGAGCAGAAAAACAGAAGGAAATGATGATTGTGAGAAGTGGAATGCTGACAAATGTGATTTCGATCGCATTGATCCTTCTGTTATCTCTGGGATTAACCACTGGATTGACGATTGGTACGTTTATTGCGCTGGCAAAGGCAATTTTTGAGTTGGTAATAGTCATGAGCGGAGACGTATCCCGTTCCATCGTGATCATGACGAACAGCGTAGCATACTTGAAAGATTTGACGAAATTCGCCAACATGAGAGAGACGGAGGGAACGAATGATCTTCCCGCTCCCATACCAATTCCCTTTGCCACGCTGGAGTTTCAGCATGTGACCTTTACATACCCGGGAGCAGAGGAGCCGGTATTGAAGGATCTGAGTTTTCGGATGGAGGCCGGAAAACACTATGCCTTTGTCGGCGAGAATGGTGCGGGCAAGACGACGATTACCAAGCTGATGACGGGACTGTACGACCAGTATGAGGGGAAAATTCTAGTGAATGGACGGGAGCTTTCTACTTATACAGTGCCGGAGGTAAAGGCGATGTTTTCCGGTGTCTACCAGGATTTTGCGCAGTATTCGATTTCGGTAGCCGATAATATGCAGCTGGGCAGCGTCTGGCAGATGGGGACACCCGAAGCAGACCAGAAGATGCGCCAGATCGCGAAGAAGCTGGATCTTCAGGAAGAGATCGAGAGTCTACCGAAACAGTATGATACACAGCTGGGGAGATTGACGCCGGAGAGCGTGGATCTTTCCGGTGGACAGTGGCAGCGTTTGGCGATGGCCAGATCTCTGATGAGTACCGCGCCGATACAGATTTTGGATGAACCAACGGCGGCCTTGGATCCTATCAGCGAGAGTCGATTGTATGAGCAGTTTGGCGAGATCAGTCAGGGGCGTACGACGATCTTTATCAGCCATCGGCTGGGATCGACTCGTCTGGCAGATGAAATCTTTGTATTGAAGGACGGGGGAGTCCTGGAGGCGGGCACCCATCAGGAACTGATGACTCAGCAGGGGTTATATGCCAAGATGTATGAGAGCCAGCGCAGCTGGTATCAGGAATGAGGTGATTTCCGTGAAAAAGAAAAACAGTTATTTTGCGCTTCTGGGGTATATGAGCCGAATCTGTCTGCGGAAGATGCCGGGCACGACGCTGTTGATGTTGGTGATAGCCATTCTGGCCGGCGTGGTGGCGGCCGGCGTGACCTTATGCAAACAGGTCTTTTTCGAAGCGGCGGAAGAGGCCATCGGAGGCATCGGTTTTCAGGGAGTGTGGCCGACATTGCTGCTTTTGGGCGGAGCCATCATACTGCAGATTCTGTTGAACAGTATGGATAAAATCTGTCGGCTGGATTTTCAGAACAAATTGACGAAAGAAGCGGGCAGTGAGCGGAATCAGAAGGCAGCTCGCGCCGATATTCTTTGTTATGAGGACAGCCGATTTCTGGATAGCATTGAAAAGGCCAATAAGGGCATGGAGGCTTCGGTGCGAGCCTATACCATGACGCTGGGCATCTTGTTGACGATCATCTCCTATTTTGGATTTATGGGCGGATATTTCTGGACAATCCATCCGGCGCTTCTGGGGATGCTCTTTGTTTCCTTCATTCCCTTTGGTATTGGGTCCGTGGTTCGCTATTATGTTCGAAGAAATCTGGAAAATGAAGCGGCGCCCTATCGGAGGCAGGCCGATTACTATGGGCGCTGTATCAGCATGCGGGAATACGTGAAGGAGACCCGGCTCCTGGGAGGCTTTGGCTATTTCTATCATAAGTTTCAGGAGTGTGTCGAGGCAGTGCGCCGTCTCAGCTGGAAAACGACGAAGAAGAGCGAGATCGTGGAGACGACGCTTCGATTCTTTTCCATGACGGGGTACATCGGCACCATTATCCTGCTGTTTGTGTTTTTGTTGAACGGCGAGGTCAGTATTGCCGCGTTCGCCGCGGTGGCCTCCTCCTTGGATGCGATGGCGGATAAGATGGAGGTCTTGTTCCGCGGGGATGTGGCGGATATCGTGCAGGACATGACGATGGCCAGAAATTATATGGAGTTTCTGCAGATGCCAGAACGAAAAGGCAGTCAGACAGTAGAGGGAAAACGTGTGACTTTTGAAGATGTCAGCTTCCTGTATCCACAGAGCCAGAGGGAATCGATTAAGCATCTGAGCCTGGAACTGAAACCCAATGAGACGGTGGCGGTGGTAGGAGAAAATGGAGCGGGAAAGTCTACGTTCGCGAAACTGCTGTTGGGCCTCTATATACCCACACAGGGAACGGTGCGGATTGATGGCGTAGATACCAGGGAGTTGGATCCGCAGGCGGGATATCGGAACCTATCGGCGGTATTCCAGAATTATCAGCGGTATAAGATGAGTATCCGAGAGAATGTCTCGATTTCGGAAACCGAAAAGGAGGACGATGAAGAGAGGATTCAGCAGGCGTTAGTACAGGCAGATTGGCATATCGATGAAGGGCGTATGACGGAGGGGCTGGATACCATGCTGGCCAAGGAGTTTGGCGGAACTGATCTCTCCGGCGGACAGTGGCAGCGGCTGGCCATAGCCAGAGGCCTCTATCGAAATCATCAGCTGATCGTATTGGATGAGCCGACCGCTTCTATTGATCCTTTGGAGGAGAGTGCGATCTATCAAAAGTTCGCGGAGATTTCTCGCGGTAAGACGGCGGTCATTATCACCCACCGTCTGGGATCCGCCAGGATTGCGGATCGAATCTTGGTGCTGGATCATGGAGAACTCGTGGAGAGTGGAACGCATACAGAACTGCTGGCCGCGAAGGGGCAGTACAGCCGTCTCTATGAGGCGCAGGCTAAGTGGTATACAGAATAATCAGAAGAAAGAGGTTTTGCGTAAACAGAAGAAGCAATAACGCGGATCCTCTTTATTGTGAGAGAAAGGGGAACACAAATAGTTCTGGATTTGTCCCTTTGAGTATGCTATAATTTAGAATGAAATCAAGCTATAATGGCGCGAATTCAGGATGAACCTGAAGACGCAGCAAAGGAGGAAATAGTATGCCACAGGAGTTTTTTCCAGATCATACACCGATCGATTCCTGGTTTTATGATCTTCATATTCCGGAGCTGTCTGAGCTGGGGACGCCCTATGTGCTGACCGATTATCAGATTTTGGATGACGGGAGAGTCCATACAAAAGAGATTCAGCATCTGATTGATACGGCTCATGAGAATGGCGGCGGTGTCATTGTCGTACCGAGAGGAACCTATATGACGGGCTCTCTCTATTTTAAGCAGGGAGTCCATCTGTATGTTTGCGAGGGCGGGGTACTAAAGGGAAGCGATGATATCTCGGATTATGACCTGAAGATGACTCGGATCGAAGGAGAAACCTGCATGTATTTCACGGCGCTGATCAACGTCGATAGCGTCGATGGTTTTACCATGTGTGGTTCTGGAACGATTGATGGGAATGGCCTGAAGTCTTGGAAGGCATTCCGGCTTCGCAGAGCATGGAATCCGGCTTGTACCAACAAGGATGAGCAGCGTCCTCGTCTGGTTTACATCTCGAATAGCCGTAATGTCCTGGTGGCCAATCTGCATTTGATAAACTCTCACTTCTGGACGAATCATATCTATCGATGCGACCATGTGAAATATCTGAATTGCGATATCTACTCCCCGGCAGCGCCCGTCAAGGCGCCGAGTACGGATGCCCTGGATATCGACGTCTGCACGGATGTGCTGGTAAAGAACTGTCGTATGGAAGTCAATGATGACGCGATTGTTTTAAAGGGCGGCAAGGGTCCATGGGCGGATCAGGCGGAGGAAAATGGCTCCAACGAAAGAATCATCGTAGAGGACTGCGTATATGGGTTTTGTCATGGATGTCTGACGTGTGGATCGGAGTCGATACATAATCGCAACGTCATTGTGCGGAGAATTACAGTGCATACCGGTAATAATCTGTTATGGCTAAAGCTTCGACCAGATACGCCGCAGCATTATGAATATATTACGGTGGAAGATATTGAGGGACACGACATTCAGAATTTCCTGAACGTGAATCCCTGGACGCAGTTCTTCGACCTGAAGGGACGGACGGATAAACCCGTATCTAAGGCCGATCATATCTGTATGCGAAATTGTGTGTGTGATTGCGGAACGTATTTCAATGTCAAGAAAGAAGACAGTCAATATCTGCTTTCGGATTTTGTCTTTGAAAATCTGCATATCCGTGCGAAGGTGAATGGGTTCCTGGAAGAGGCGATACAGAATGTGCAGGTGAACAATGTTGTGGTCGAAGAGCTGCCATGATGCAGGAAAAAGAGTCATAGAGATATGGCTCTTTTTTATGGAATAAGGAGGCAAGAGTATGTCTATTCGCAGTACTGTCAAGGCGATTCTATGTAAGAAGAATCAGATCCTTTTGAACCGGTGTCAGACCGAAACCGGAGAAATCTATTATGATTTACCGGGCGGCGGTCAAAATCCATATGAGTCTCTGGAAGAGGCTCTATGCAGAGAAATCTTGGAAGAGACGGGATATCAGGGGAGAATCCTTCGCTTAGCTGCCTTAGCAGAGGAAATCTATGAGGAAGAAGAACTTAGAAAGTCCTATCCAGAATACGCACATCGGATCTTTCATATCTTTGTGGTGGAACTATGGGGAGAGGAGCAAAAACAGCCTAGAGAAAAAGATTGGCAGCAGTTAGATTCCGTCTGGATTCCTCTTGCGGAAGCGGATACGCTGAATCTCAGGCCCAGACATTTGATGGGGAGAGTTTCAGAATTGGTCAAGAACGAATTTCCAATTTATATGGGAACGATCCATGTGAAGTAAGGAAAAGAAGATAAAAGCAAGATTTGGGTTGAATCTTAGAGTATGGTATGGTATATTATAGAAATCAGTACAATTATGTAAAGCAATTCACATGGAAAGGGGAAGATGATCATAGAAGATCTGCTTTTTTGTTTAAAATCATTCATACTGGGAATCGTAGAGGGCGTGACGGAATTCCTGCCGATTTCCTCCACAGGACATCTCATTGTTTTTGAGGATTTATTACAGTTTCAGGGTTCAGAACAATATATTAACACATATTCGTATGTAATTCAGCTGGGTGCGATTCTGGCCGTCATCCTGTTGTATTGGAAGAAGATTTTTGCTACGCTTCAGAATCTGTTTCCAAAGAAGGAAAAAAACGTCTGGATACGTCCCTATAAACAGACAGGACTTCGTTTCTGGATCACGCTGGCGATTGCCTGTATCCCGGGCTTTATAGGTGTTATGCTGTTGGGCGATTTGGCGGATGCGTATCTGTTTAATTCTGTCAGCGTGTCCATTGTTTTAGTACTGGGTGGTATCGCGATGATCTTTGCGGAGAAATACTGTAACAAAAATAAAACCACGGCGGTACAGCAGGATGGGAAATGGCTCTATGTGACGACCAAGCAGTCCTTGATTATCGGCTGTTTCCAGTGTCTGTCCATTATTCCCGGAATGAGCAGAAGCGCTTCGACGATTATCGGTGGATGGGTTGCGGGTCTTTCCACAACGGCGAGCGCAGAGTTCTCGTTTTTTCTGGCGATTCCGGTCATGTTGGGAATGAGTGCGTTGAAGTTGATCCAGTTAGGCGGCTTTGGTTCCATGACCTCCATCGAACTTGTCAGTCTGGCGATTGGTTTTGTGGTCAGTTTTCTAGTAGCTCTGGTTGTTGTCAGAAAGTTTATCGCGTTCTTACAGAAAAAGCCAATGACTGTATTTGCGGGATATCGAATTGTGTTTGGCTTATTCATTTTAATTTTAAGTCTGTTTGGCATTGTGAATATGGCGGCATAATAAGAAGTCGGCAGAATCTATGAAAATGGATCTGCCGACTTCTTTGTTTGTAGAGTTTGACAGAAAAGAGGGTGTGTGATAAAATCATTTTCAGAGATAGCAGAGGGAGGGGGAAGAAATGAGGCGTTTCATCGTAAAATGTAAAAAAGAAGTGGCCTTTTTCCTGATAGCGAATGTGGTTTGGGCAGCCATAGGAATTTCACTAGCATTTATTTTACAGTATATTACAGATACGGCTATGACCGGGACCATGCAAAGGGTACCGTTGATTATTGCGATGATACTGGTGTATCTGGCGGCAGATACGGTGTTTGAGTTTTTTTCCAGTTATACCTCCGCGGTGCTGAATACCAAAGTATCCCTGCTTTTTCGAAATGCGCTGGTGCGAAGGATTCAAAAGAGCAGTGTAGAAGAGAAGGAAAAGCGGGGAGACGCCTATTATCTGTCTTTACTCAATAATAATGTGTCAGAGGTAGAAAGTGAATATGTGTATGGGGTACAGATTGTTTTCTTTCAAATTGTATCCCTTCTGTTTGCACTGGTCGCCACAACCTATATACAGCCCCTGTTGACTTTGATTCTTATCATTTTATCGATGGTTCCTCTGCTGGTTCCCCAATTGCTGAAAAAGAAATTAGAGACCGTCAATCGGGATGCGCTGGCATCCAAGTCTCGATATTTAAATGTGCTGAACGAGCTTTTAGAGGGATTTCAGACACTGAAAGTGTTTGGACGAGAGAGGAATTATGCGGTCCATCACGACGCACAAAATGAAGATTTCATGAAGAAGACACAGTATAATTACAAATGGCGACGATGGTCTATGTCTCTTTCATATGGAATGGGAAACATGGTGATTCTAGGGACATGGGGGATTGGACTTATCTTCACGTTATCAGGTTCTATTTTATTTTCTCAATTGATTGCGCTGACGACACTGATGAATATGGTCGCCGGGCCTTTTCAGATTATCAGTGAACGGTACTCGGATATTCTCGCGGGTAAGGCAATCGCGGAAGATTTGCTGCATTATATAGACGAGAAACAGGATGATGATATACAGTATAAATCCCTGGCGCCTCATGTGGACCAGATACAGCTGCAGCATGTATCTGTGATTCGAGATGAATATTGTATTCTCAAGGATATCAACGTGAGAATTCAGCAAAACCAGAATGTGGGGATTATCGGAAATAGCGGGAGTGGAAAAAGCACATTGCTGAAAGCGATCGCAGGCATCATAACGGTGCAGGAGGGAGAGATAACGGTCAACGGTCAGATCGTTTCCAACGAGGCAGAGCTGATACATCCCGATTCCATATTGATTGCGCAGGATACAACGATTTTTTCAGCGACAATAGGCGAGAATATCTCCATGTTCAAGCCGTGTCGTGCGGAACGCATTCGGCAGGCCATAGAGAAAGCGGGATTGACAACCTGGTTTCGGCGTAATGGAGAAGACGTGAATCAAGAAATCGAGAAAAGCAAGGCCAATCTTTCCGGCGGAGAGATGCGTCGAATGGATTTTGCGCGAACGACTCTTCAGGAGAATTCGCAAATTCTGCTGTTTGATGAGCCCACAGCGGGGCTGGATGCCTATAACGCACAGAACATTATGGAACAAATCTGTGACATGAAACAGGGAATGCGGATTGTTGCGACACATAATCTAACAGAAGAAAATATGCGAAGATTTGACTGGATTTATATGATAGAACAGGGAGAAATCATTCTTGAAGGCAAGCCGGAAGCGATTCTGCATGCACCAGCGTATCGGAAATTGAAGCAGGGAAAACAATAGAACGACTTGCGTATAAGATAAAATTGTGCTATTCTTATGAAACAGGGTTTCCGAGAGAGAGCAGGGAGTTTCCCATAGTTAAAGATACCACACCAAATATGATGAACCCACGCTTATA
>CALBGL010000019.1 GCA_937892735.1 uncultured Clostridia bacterium
GAGACCCGGATATACCATGTCAGAGAAAACGGTAGGGAAGACGCTGTTAGATATTTTCGACCGGTCGGAGGAAAGTCGGATCATCGTGGCGACATTTGCATCGAACGTGGATCGTGTGCAGCAGATTTTCAATGCTGCGAGAGACCATGGCCGTAAGGTAGTGGTGATGGGCCGCAGTATGATTAATGTAGTCAACACGGCAATGGAGACGGGCTATCTGGAGGTTCCGGAAGGGACTTTGATTGAGATCGGAGATGTTAATGACTATCCGGATGAGGAAATTGTCATCATAACGACGGGAAGTCAGGGGGAACCTTTGTCGGCTCTGGCGAGAATGGCATCCGGAGAACATCGGAATGTTACGATCAAGTCTGGCGATAAGGTCATTTTCAGTTCCAAGCCGGTTCCGGGCAATGAGAAGACGGTCACGCGCGTGATTAACGAATTGATGAAGAAGGGCGCGGAGGTCGTCTATGAGAACGCGCATGTATCCGGCCATGCTTCACAGGAAGAACTGAAGCTGGTATATAGTCTTCTGAAACCTAAGTATTTTATTCCGGTACACGGAGAATATAAGCACCTGCTGGCCCATAAGCACCTGATTCAGGAGATGGGACATGCGGAAGAAGATATTTTCCTGATGAGTGTGGGCGATGTGCTGGAGCTGGATAAAGTACAGGGGGAAGTCACAGATCATATGGAGATCGAAGATGTGTTGGTGGATGGACTGGGAGTAGGCGATGTGGGTAATATTGTGTTGCGGGATCGGAAACTTCTGGCGGAGAATGGTCTTTTGATCATCGTTCTGACTTTGAAGAGAGGAACCGGTCTGATCGAAGCGGGACCGGATATTGTCTCCCGAGGCTTTGTGTATGTGAGAGAATCCGAGTCATTGATGGAGGGCTGTCGCAAGGTTGTCATGGAAGTATTTGATATGTGTAAGCAGCGCAGCATTAATGACTGGGGGAGTATTAAGACGGAAATCCGAGATGCTCTCAGAGAATATTTATGGAGAGAAACCAAACGGAGTCCTATGATTTTGCCGATTATTACTGAGGTTCGGTAAACACATTTGAGAAGGATGGGAAATCATGATAGAAAGGTTTAACCGATTCTTGGCCTGGTTGGCGAGGAATATCAAGAAGACGATTGGCTTTTTAGGTTTGATTGCATTGATGGCATTGGTGTTTACGACGGCGTTCAGCCAGGGGTACCATTTTATGAGAGAGGATTCCTATGCGGCGCAGGATGATAATGCTGGAACGGTAGCGGTAGAGATTCCGCAGGATGCGACGACAGATGATATCGCGAATCTCCTGCAGCGAAGAGGGCTGATTCAGGATACATGGGAATTCCAGATCAAGGCGCGTCTGATGGGGGCGACGGATGATTTTAAGTCCGGCATCTATTATATTCTGGAAGGATCCAGTGTAGAGACAATTATTAAGACATTGCGCGCTGGAGATCAGTCGGATGTAGTCCCGATTCATATCGCGGCAGGCGCGACGATCGACGAGATTGCGACGCTGTTGGAAGAGAGTGGTATCTGCTCCGCAACAGATTTTCAGCGGGCAGCGAATCTGACAACGTATGATATTAGTCTGATTAAGAATATCGAGGCGCCGGAAGGCCGTCGTTATATTCTGGAAGGATATGTGCTGCCGGGAACGTATCAGATCATACGAGATTCCAGTGCAACAAATGTCATGCAGGTGTTCTTGGAACGTTTTGTATCAGAGTATACTGCATCTTTGAGTCAGATGGCAGATCAGAGCGGATATACGCTGGATCAGATTTTGACATTGGCGTCTGTTGTTCAATCGGAATGTGCGGTTTCGTCGGATTATAGTACGTTTGCTTCTATGCTGCTCAATCGTATTCGAAGCGGAAAAGAATCCCTTTCCTATTGGTCCATGCCTTTTACAGTGCTGTATGCGCAGCATCGTACAGAGGATGAGCTGACGTCGGTTTCAGAGGCCGATCAGCAGTATGATTCGCCGTATAACACCTATCTCTATCAGGGATTCCCGCCGGGACCGGTCTGCAATCCGTCGCTTGACGCGATCCGGGCGGTGCTGTATCCAGAAGATACAGAGTATTTATATTATGAGATCGATTTGAATGCTCCGAATGGACCGCGGCATTTCTCGGTCACAGAGGAGGAACACAACGCATATTTGGAGTCACAGAGGTAATCGCATGATCGATTCAAAAGATCTCCCTAGGTATGTGGGAGAGGAGTATATTTTGCAGTTTATTCGCTGGATGACTCCCTATCGAGAGGACGTTTCCACCCCGGTATTGGAACATTGCCGGGGGGATAACGTCCCCATTCTTTCTGAGGAGACAAAATCCCTGTTGGCAGTCCTACTGCAGATGAAGGCACCGGCACGGGTTCTGGAGATCGGGACGGCCTATGGGTTTTCGGCGATTTACATGAGTCAGTTTTTAAAAGAAGGTGGTCTCATTCATACGATTGAGAGAAATCCAGTGATGATTGAACAGGCGAAAAGACATATAGAGGCGGCAGGACTGGCAGAAACGATCACATTGTATGAGGGTCACGCGCAGGAGATTCTAAAATCTCTGACAGGCCCCTATGATATGGTGCTGATGGATGCTTCTATGGGACAGTATGGGATCTTCTGGGAAGAAATACAGTCATTCCTGTCTCCGGGAGCCTGGGTGATGGCTGATAATGTGCTGCACGGAGGAATGGTCGCCAGGCCTCGCCTGGAGGTGCCGAGAAGACAGCGTACGATTCATAGCAGGCTGAGAAGCTTTCTGGAGACGGCGCTGCAGGACGAGAGATATCAGACCAGCCTGCTGCCTATTGGAGATGGAGTTTTACTGGCAGTGCGTAAAGGAGAGACGAAGAGATGAGAAAACCGGAATTGCTGGCCCCGGCAGGAGGCCCTGAGGCGCTCAAAACAGCCGTTCTTTATGGGGCAGATGCGGTCTATCTGGGCGGAAGCCGTTATGGACTCCGTGCGAAGGCGCGCAATTTTGACAGAGAACAGATGAGAGAGAATATCGCCTATGCCCATAAACATGGCGTCAGGGTGCATGTGGCAGTGAATATTCTGGCGCATAATGAACATTTGGAAGGATTAGCAGCGTATCTGAAGGAATTGGAAGAGGATGGAGCCGATGCATTGATTGTGGCCGACGCGGGTATCTTTCAGATTGCCAGGGAGACGGTGCCGCAGATGGAACTTCACCTCAGTACGCAGGCATCCGCCACCAATTATCGCACATTCCAGTTTTGGCACGGGCAGGGCGCTAAACGGATTGTGGCCGCGCGGGAATTGTCGCTTGCTGAACTCAGACAGATCAGGGAGCGATGCGATGAAAAACTGGAATTAGAAGTATTTGTACATGGTGCTATGTGCATCTCTATTTCCGGACGGTGTTTGCTCAGCAACTATATGGCCGCGCGGGATGCGAATCTGGGAGCCTGCGTACATCCCTGCCGGTGGAAATATCATCTGGTGGAAGAGACGCGTCCAGGAGAGTATTATCCGATTGGAGAAGAGGATGAGGGGACTTATATCATGAACTCCAAGGACTTATGCATGATCGAATACATTCCAGAACTCATTCAGGCGGGAATTACCAGCTTTAAAATAGAAGGCCGCATGAAAACGCCGTTGTATGTGGCGATGGTGACGAAGGCGTATCGAGAAGCGATTGATGATTATAGGAAGAATCCGGCTCTTTTTGAGGAAAAAAAGCCATACTATCTGCACCTCTTATCGCAGGTCAGTCATCGAGGATACAACACAGGATTTTTCTTTGGTCATCCTGATGAAAATAGCCAGGTGTACCCCTCTTCGGAATATATAAAACAGGTAAATTTTGTCGCAAAGGTTTTGAAGCGGCAGGGAGAGGATCTTTGGATAGAACAGCGTAATAAGTTTTCGGTGGGAGACACATTGTACTTTCTGACACCTGCTGGGGAACCTTTGCCATATCTGGTACAAGAAATTCGAACGGAAGAGGGGATATTGCGGGAAAGTGCGAATCACGCGCAAGAGGTTCTGCGTATTGCGGCGCCGAAGTGGGAGATTCCGGAAGGCTGTATTCTCATGAAATCTCTATAAGGACTTGCTGAAAAACAGAAGGAAAAGCACTTTTTTGATGAAGAATGCATATACATGGCATCAGGTTCATCGAAGGAGTGCTTTTTTATGTGGATTCTTTTGGCACTGCAATTTTTATTTCTGATTGGATATGTAGCAGGCAGTGTAGCGTTTCCTAAGCCTCTTAGTCCGGAAGAAGAGGAAGAATGTCTGCGAAAAATGCGTCAGGGGGATCGGGAAGCGAGGGATGAGCTGATCGAACGAAATATGCGTTTGGTGGCGCATATCGTCAGAAAATACTCCAGTCAAGGCAAATGCGGTAGTTGGGAGACGGACGACCTGATTTCCGTGGGATCCATCGGCTTGATGAAAGGAATATCTACCTATCGGGAGGACAAATGTACGAGACTGTCGACCTATCTGGCGCGCTGCATTGAAAATGAGATTCTGATGCTGCTGCGAAGTGATAAGAAGATAAAGAACGAGGTCTCCCTCCAGGATCCGATCGGACAGGACGGAGAGGGAAACACTCTGACATTGATGGATGTACTGACGTATGAGGAAGAGGACGTGTTGGACCGTCTGGATCAGCGTATGAAATATGGGCGGGTTCTTGCGTGTATGAAGAAAGTATTGGATGATCGAGAGGCTAAGGTAATTCGCATGCGGTACGGACTTGAGGACGGCGAGGAGCACACGCAGAAAGAAACGGCACAGGTACTGGGAGTGAGCCGATCCTATGTAAGCCGCATCGAAAAGAAAGCTTTGGCAAAATTGAAAAAAGAATTGTCCGTATCCTGATGCAATCATAAACATATTTTTGAGAAAAGAAGAAGGGGAACGCCGAACGTAAAAATATATGAACAAAATAAAAAGAAAATCTGAAATAGCTATTGACGAAAATTGACAAGTGATATATAATTTATTTAGACACCTCCCAAAAAGGGAGCAAGCGAGTTTTACATCACATGATGAGTTAGGAGGTCACAGGAAATGGCGAAAAACAAAATAAAGAAGCCCAGGAAGATGACTCTTGTACAGAGCATCCAAAGAGAAGTATATAAAAATTGGAGCCTGTATCTTCTCGTGGCGGTGCCGGTTATTTACTTGATTATTTTCAAGTATATTCCTATGTATGGTGTTCAGATCGCCTTTCGGCGTTATCAGCCGGTTTATGGCATTGAGGGCAGTCCGTGGGTGGGGCTGGATTATTTTGAGCAATTTATGACAAACTATAAGTTCTGGGATATCATACGGAATACGTTGAGCATCAGCATATATTCTCTGCTCACATTTCCGTTATCTATTGTCCTGGCGGTTTTGTTGAATTATATTCCATTTCGAAAGTTTCAGAAGACGGTACAGCTTGTGAGCTACGCTCCTCACTTTATCTCTACGGTCGTCATGGTATCCATGATTTTACAGTTTCTGGATACTAGGACGGGACTGGTCAATGCGCTGATCACTGCGTTGGGAGGTGAAGCGATCAACTTCATGGGACGCAAGGAGCTTTTTTATCATATATATGTCTGGAGCGGCGTCTGGCAGGGAGTCGGCTACGCCTCTATCATTTATATTGCGGCATTGGCAGGTGTCTCTCCCGAACTTCATGAGGCGGCCATCATGGATGGCGCTACCATCACGAAGCGGGTATGGCATATCGATCTTCCCAGTATTTTGCCAACGGTCATGATCATGTTTATCATGCAGTGCGGTACAGTGATGAGCGTCGGATACGAGAAGGTGTATTTGATGCAGAACAGTATGAATCTTGAGGTTTCTGAAGTGATAGATACCTACGTCTACAAACAAGGACTGACCTCGACGATGCCGAAATATTCCTACTCAACGGCAGTGGGGCTGTTTGTCTCTATCGTAAACGTTATTCTTCTGGTGTCAGTCAATACAATCGCTAAAAAAGTTAGCGGCAGTTCGTTGTGGTAAAGGAGGGATCATGATGGCCAAAATAAAAAAGTCGATTCGGTATACGATGGGGGATCGAATTTTCTTAACGATTGATTTCGTCATCCTGGTGCTGCTGTTGATTGCGATCGCGTATCCATTGATTTATATTTTCTTTGCCTCCTTTAATGCGCAGGTTACGAAAATGGGATTATCGCTGATTCCGGAGGAATGGACGATTCAAGGTTATAAGGCGGTATTTGAATATAAGTTTATATGGAGTGGCTACCGAAATACATTGGTCTATACGGCAGTGGGAACGATCATTAATCTATTTGTGACAATTTGCTGTGCATACCCGCTGTCCCGGAAGGATTTTAAGGGGCGAGGACCCATCATGGTGATGTGCATGATTACCATGTATTTCAGTGGCGGTTTGATTCCAACTTATCTTGTTATTAAAGACTTAGGTATCCTCAATACCATGTGGTCCATCGTGCTCCCGGGTGCCATGTCCGTATACAACATGATTGTCATGCGGACGTACTTTGATACGCAGATCCCGATGGAACTCCTAGAGTCGGCGCAGCTTGACGGATGCGGCAATCTGAATTTTCTTAAGAGTATTGTGTTGCCGTTATCAGTTCCGATTCTGGCGGTTGTCGGATTGTTCTACGCGGTAGGACACTGGAATTCATATTTCAACGCGATGATTTATCTGACCGAGCGGGATCGTTATCCGCTGCAGGTCATTTTGCGTGATATCCTGATTATGAATAATGTGGATCCTTCGGAATCCTCCATGGATCTGACGCTATTGCAGAGCATGGAAGAGAGACAAAATGTCATGAAATATTCACTGATTATTGTATCCTCATTGCCGGTCTTGATTCTGTATCCATTCATTCAGAAGTATTTTGTAAAGGGAATCATGATCGGAGCGATCAAGGGCTGATACCGGACTCCCGGTTTAGCAATACATATTATATAGGAGGGAACAAAATGAAAAAGTCGGTAGCATTTTTGCTGTGTTTGATCCTTGCGATCACGTCTCTTTTAGGCTGCAATGGCAGCAACGATTCCAGCGTGACAGAGACATCGCAGACGGAGACATCGCAGGCTGAGGCATCGCAGGCGGAAGCTGAGGAATCCGCTCAGACGCCGGTGGATGATGAGACGGTTACGAAACTCTATGAGTGGCCTTTGGCGGAGGATGGAACGGAACTGACCATTTTTACCAAGCTGCTGACATCCATCGAAGACTTCGATACCAATAAGACGACACTGTGGTATGAAGAGCAGACAGGGGTGCACATCAACTGGATTCAGGCTCCGGAGGCAGAATTTACCACGCAGCTGAACCTGAACATTACTGGAGGAGAGTGGCCGGACATTTACGCGGCGAATCTGTCCACCACAGAGCTGATGTCCATGCGCAATGGCGGCGTCATCATTCCTTTGAATGATCTGATCGATACCTATGCCTACTATGCATATCAGATTCTGGAAGAGCATCCGGAGTACAGGGATTATCTGACGGCGCCGGACGGAAATATGTATTCTTTGTGGTACAATGATACGGGGAAACATATGTATTATACTCGCAAGATGTTCGTGAAGCAGAGTTGGCTGGATCAGCTGGGGATGGAAGCGCCCACTACAACACAGGAATTTGAGGATATGTTGATCGCGTTTCGGGATAACGACATGAATGGAAACGGCGATACAACGGATGAAGTTCCATTCATGACTTCTTTTAAGGCCTGGGGCGGTTCCCCATTCTGTTATTTCATCTGTCCGTTCCAGATGACTTCCGGGGATGGGATCTACGCGGATGAGGAAGGAAACTGGCATCTGGCGGCGGCAGAGGACGGATATAAAGACGCTCTGGTCTGGATGAACCATCTGTTTGAAGAGGGATTGATCGCAGAGGAAACCTTCACACAGGATAAGAACCAGTTCAAGGCGATTATCAATACCAGCTCCGAGGAAGAGACCCTTGTCGGCTGCTTTACGGCGGCATATCAGGGTGAAGTCATCAACAATGCGTCCTATACGCAGCAGGCGGATTATATTCCTGTAGAACCCTTGGAAGGACCCAGTGGACAGAAGATCGCACCCAGCAGCGGTTATGGCGATTTCAAGGCTCGCTGCGCCATCACATCGGTCTGTGAGAATCCGAAGCTTGCGATTCAGTGGCTGGATTTCTGGCTGAGCCAGGATGGCCGTCTGTATCAGGAATATGGCGTAGAAGAGGGTGTGGATTATCAGATCGTAGATAAGCCTTCCATCTATGGAGATCCGGCATCCTATGAGAGACTGTTTGAATTGTCCCAGTCCACACTGCAGAACATTGTATGGTATAACCATACAGTACCGCGTCATGACTGGGAAGAGATCCGTTATGGCAATGCAATGGAGGATGGGTCTCAGGAGACATTGCTTTATGAGGCTGCCTTGCTCTATGAGGATTACTATGTTCCTACGGGGCTTAAAGCCTTGTTCTGGATTGAGGATGAGGTAGAGGCCGAGGAATACGATACACTCAAGACGGATATCAATGACTATATCGAGACGCAATCTACCGCTTTCACGACTGGAGAGCGCAGCCTGGATGAGTTTGATATGTTCGTTCAGGAACTCAAAGATATCGGTATGGATCGGTATCTGGAACTGGCAAGTAAGTTCTATGGGGATTCCGGCGTGGATTATGATGGAACGATTGCCGGATAAACAGACATAAAATGGGGGTTATACTGCCGCGGCGGCCTAATATTAGGCCCGCGGCAGTTTTCTTTATGGAAAAAGCGGCTGGCGGCTCTTGATTTCACGGGGGAATGCCGATATAATAAAATAAAAAGAGATTCAGGGGAGGAATACGCAGTGAAAAGCATAAAACCAGGCCGGGGACCATCGCTTATGGGA
The DNA here is from genome assembly GCA_937892735.1 of uncultured Clostridia bacterium. Taxonomy (GTDB): domain Bacteria; phylum Bacillota; class Clostridia; order Lachnospirales; family Bianqueaceae; genus Faecimorpha. Next base: position 8,910 of record CALBGL010000019.1, read on the forward strand.
GGAGTCATGAGTATTCTGATAGGCTTATTTGGCGTGGGATGGACCATTGCAGCGGCTGCCAACGGCGGCGCTATATTTGCACTTTTCGGCATCATTTTCATCGTCGCAGCGATTATGCAGGCAGTGTATCATTTTAAGAACGCCACTAGCAAGAATCGTTATTCTGATTTTGATATCACAGACAGCGGGGAGGAGACAGATCCGTTCAATGAGAGATTCGGATCGTCGCAGAATTATGCAGGCACGGAGCAGGAACATCGGTTTTGTCCATATTGCGGTACACCGGTGGGAGAGGGATATGAGTTTTGCAGCCGGTGCGGCAAGAAGCTCCCCTGAGACCTAAAGCAGGAGATTGGGCGTGCATATTCGTTGAAATGGGTGGTTCCTATAGAGAACCTATAGAAAAAGCGGAGGTGCACAATGAATTTATTTTATCACATTACATCCAGGAGAAACCTGGAATCGATACAGAAGGAAGGGCTCTTGCCCCAATATGGGTATTTATCAGAGTTGGTGATGGAGCAGCGCAGCGCGATCTACTTGTTTAAAGAACTGGATGAGGTGCGTTATGCCATGGAGAATTGGTTTGGCGAGTGTATTCGATATGTGTATGACAAAAAAGACTTGATTCTTCTCCGAATTCACCTGTCAGATGAAATTTATTTTGAAGAACGTTTTGGATGGGAAGTGATATGTTACACGCGGATTCCATCGGAATGTATTTCGGTAGTTCCTTTTCCAGAATAAAAGAAAGGCTTGTCAGCCCATCCCATCTGTGGTAAGATAGTTATACTTCATAACAAGAATGTGATGTAAGGATTTTACAAAACGCTATCAGCGAGCCTGGTAGTCCTGCTTTCCGGTGTTATTCTGGAAAAAGTATCAAATCAGCAGAAGGAAGGTAACATCTAAATGGATAATGTGTTAGAGAATGGAACACGGTTTAATGGCATGGCAGATCTATATGATGAGGCAAGACCCAGAGTTCCGCTGTATCCCGTAGAGATCTTGACGTGCTATCTGGGACGGAAGCCGGAGAGAGTGGTGGATCTCGGATGCGGCCCCGGAATCTCGACAGAAGTCTGGAAGGGACATGCGAAGGAGGTCATCGGTGTTGAGCCGAATGCGGATATGATTCGCCGCGCGAAAACGAAGGAGGGGGATGGTCTGGTGTTCCGTCAGGCTTTTGGGCAGGAGACAGGACTGTCGGATGCCTGCGCGGATATCGTGGTCAGTTCTCAGGCGTTTCACTGGATGGAACCGGTAGCCACGCTGCGGGAGATTCATCGGATCCTGAAGGCAGGAGGCATTTTTTCTACCATTGATTATGAGTGGCCGCCATCCTGCGGCTGGAAAGCAGAACTCGCTTTTCAAAAGTTTTCGCACGATCTGAGCCAATTGGATCCAGAGGGACCGAAGCAGGGCATTATTCGGTGGAAAAAGAGCGATCATCTGAAACATATTCGGGAATCGGGCCATTTCGTGTATAGTCGGGAACTGTTTTTTGCCAGTACGGAATGCTGCAGTGTACAGCGACTGGTCAATATGGCGCTGTCCCGCAGCAGTATACAATATATTGTGACGCATCATCCACGGGAAGCGGGAGAGATGATAAAAGCGTTTCAGGAAGGACTGGAGAAACTGCTGGGGACCGGAGAATTTGAAATATCCATCAGTTACCGTATGAGAATGGGGGTCAAAGCAGAGGCATGAAAAAGTCTTATGAAATGGATATGTGTCATGGTCCATTGCTGCGTAAGTTAATCGTGTTTTCATTGCCGGTGATGTTATCCGGAGTGCTGCAGCTACTTTTTAATGCGGCAGATATTATTGTAGTAGGACAGTATGTAGGCAGTACTGCTTTGGCAGCTGTGGGTTCTACCGGATCACTGATCAATTTATTGATCAATCTGCTGATCGGGCTTTCTGTGGGCGCCAATGTTATGGTAGCCAGATATTACGGGGCACACGAAGAAGAGATGGTGAGTCAGACTGTGCATACCGCCATTTTGCTCAGTCTTGTGAGCGGCGCTGTCATGATCTTCATTGGAATCGCGTTAGCGGAGCCGCTCTTGCGGCTCATGGGAACACCGGATAATGTGTTAGATCAGGCAGCGCTGTATGTGCGGATTTATTTTGCCGGCATGCCAGTCATCATGCTGTATAATTTTGGAAGCGCGATTCTGCGGGCAGTCGGCGATACGAAACGTCCTATGTATTTCCTGCTGATAGCGGGAATCTTGAATGTACTTATGAATCTGTTTTTTGTTATTGTGCTTAAAATGGGCGTGGCAGGAGTCGCATTGGCGACAGTACTCTCTCAATGTGTTTCCGCTGGGCTGGTACTGCTTTGTTTGATTCGTTCCCATGGAGCGATCAAATTGCATCTGAAAGAGTTGAAGATACATAAGGAGCCGCTGCTGAAGATGATTCGTGTAGGATTGCCGGCAGGAATCCAGGGTTCGATCTTCAGTATCTCGAATGTACTGATTCAGTCTTCGGTGAACTCCTTTGGAGACATTGCGATGGCCGGCAACGCGGCCGCCTCCAATATTGAAGGCTTTATCTATACCTGTATGAATGCCATTTATCAGGCCGCCATCAGTTTTACAAGTCAAAACTACGGAGCGGGACAGTACAAGCGGATTCGTAAGATCATGCGAAGTGGAGTTCTGATTGTAAGCTGCGTAGGTCTTCTTTTAGGCGGAATCGCTTTTCTGTGCGCCCCGATCCTTTTGTCCATCTATAACACGGATCCGCAGGTGATTCAATATGGCATGCTGCGGATGGAAATCATCTGCCTCACCTATTTTACATGCGGAATCATGGATGTGATGGTAGGATGCCTTCGGGGATTGGGATATTCCATCATGCCCATGATCGTATCTTTAGCGGGAGCATGTGGAATACGAGTTCTGTGGATTTTCACTGTGTTTCAATGGGATCGCACGCTGACCATGCTGTACATTTCGTATCCTGTATCCTGGATGATCACAGCGGCAGTTCATATAATTTGTTTTCTAATCATTATTCGCAAAGTGCCCAATAGGGACACGGAAGATGATAATGGACAAAGAATCGCGGTACAATAAGAAAAGGGAATGACGACCCGACAAGGCGTCATTCCCTTTTGGCATTTACGCATTCTTATCTTTTTCCACAAATTGGCCGTTTACCTTTAAAATGCTGCGCGGAAGGGCATCCTGGCTGTTTTTCCAAGGCTTGTCCTTATACCGGTAATCGAACTTCAGAGTGAACCATTCCAACTCATCGGCTATGCGAGCCAGATTCTCTGTTTCCTGATCGCGAATCATTTGACGGAAAGCTGTACAGTCCTCTCCCGAAAGATACTGCGGCGCTTCCTGATACAGCATGAGAAAATGATCCAAACAATAGCCCTTGGATTGTGTGACCAACTGACGGAAATCCGCCTGTTTCTTCCACATATGAAAAAAAGTGGAGAGAAAACGGGAGAATGATACCTCGATTCTATCACAGATGTAACAGGAGTGGCGCCAGCGCTCGCGAAGTTCCGGAATGGCGCCGGAGGATGAAGTCGTTTTCTTGGCGAACCATCCAGATTTGACCGGCTTTTCTCCTTCGGATCGAGAAAGCTCTCGATCTAACGTTTCTATACGGTGCTTCAGATGAGAATGCATCATGAGAGCCAGTCCCAGGGAATTGCCTTGATCATAGAGCTGTTTCATATGTGTTTGACAGAATCCCTTTTCGTTGGTTTCCCCCCGTACGTCTACCTCCATGTAGGAGGGACTGAGAACAAAATGAATGCTGTCCGTTTCCAGTTGGTGATACATGGAACAAAATGGGCACTCCGTCTCGGCTTTAAAACCATCCATAACGGGAATGGTGTAGATTTCTTCCTTCACGCTATTACCTCCAGACATCAGAATATCTGTATTATAATCGAAATGAAGAGGTTTGTACAGGGGAGAAAGGCATTCCCTTCAAAAAAAGTGAAAGAAAATGAGGGAAAATCCCGAAAAATCCCTTGTCTCTTCCATGATTTTGGATTATAATAGAGATGACGTGTCAATGCACGAGTTTTTGTATACAGAAAGGGGACAATAGTCCATGAGCGCATTTTTGGATAGTGTAAAGGCAAGAGCCAAACAGGACAAAAAGACCATTGTACTGCCGGAGTCGATGGATCGGCGTACCTTTGAGGCAGCAGCCGTTGTTTTGAAGGAGGGACTGGCCAATCTGATTATTATCGGCAATCAAGAAGAAGTGGAGAAGAACAGTCAGGGATTGGATATTCAGGGGGCGACCATCGTGGATCCCGCGCGCTGCGAGAAGATAGAGGCATACATTGAGAAGCTGGTAGAGCTCCGTCAGAAGAAGGGTATGACTTATGAGATGGCAAAGGATCTGCTGCTGCACGAGTATATGTACTTTGCCTGTATGATGGTGAAGATGGGAGATGCGGATGGCGTGGTTTCCGGTGCATGCCATTCTACGGCGAATACTTTGAAGCCTTCTTTGCAGATTATTAAGACAGCGCCTGGCACAAAGCTGGTTTCCGCGTTCTTTGTGATTGTGGTACCGAATTGTGAGTATGGTGCGGATGGTACCTTTATTTTCGCGGATTCAGGGCTGGTACAGAATCCCAATTCAGAAGAGCTAGCTGCGATTGCCGCCTCTTCTGCGCAGTCCTTCGAGTTGTTAGTCCAGAAGGAGCCCATTGTAGCGATGCTTTCGCATTCGACCAAGGGCAGCGCTAAACATGCGGATGTGGATAAGGTCGTGGAGGCGACTCGGATCGCAAAAGAAGAAAATCCGAATCTGAAGCCGGACGGTGAGCTGCAGTTGGATGCGGCGATTGTTCCTTCTGTAGGAAGTTCCAAGGCGCCGGGCAGCGATGTGGCAGGCAAGGCGAATGTGCTGGTGTTCCCGGATCTGGATGCGGGAAATATCGGGTACAAGTTGGCACAGCGTTTAGCGAAGGCCGAGGCATATGGTCCTATCACGCAGGGAATCGCAGCACCTATCAACGATCTGTCCCGTGGATGCTCTGCGGAAGACATCGTCGGCGTCGTGGCGATTACGGCGGTACAGGCCCAGGCAAAGCGGTAAGAGAATTTATTACTTATAAGGAGACAAGTAGTTATGAAAAAGGTATTGGTTATCAATTGCGGCAGTTCTTCTTTGAAGTATCAGCTGATTGACATGGAGACGGAAGAAGTCGTAGCCAAGGGACTGGCAGAGCGTATCGGTATCGACGGTTCCCGTCTGAAGCACCAGCCGGCGGGCAAAGACGCGGTGGTTCAGGAAGAACCCATGCCGGATCATCATAAGGCGGTAGAGATGGTGTTGGCAGCGTTGACCGATCCGAATCATGGCGTTATTGCGGATATGAGTGAGATCTGTGCCGTAGGTCATCGTGTGGTACATGGCGGAGAGAAGTTTGCAAGTTCCGTTCGGATCACGAGGGAAGTTATTGAGACGATGGAAGAGTGTTCGGATTTGGCTCCTTTGCACAATCCCGCGAATCTGATCGGTATTGAAGCCTGCATGGCCCTGATGCCGAATACCCCGATGGTGGCAGTGTTTGATACGGCATTCCATCAGACGATGCCGGAGAAGGCTTTCCTGTATGGAATTCCCTACAAGTATTACAAGGAATATCAGGTGCGTCGCTATGGTTTCCACGGTACCTCTCACCGTTATGTGTCTCAGCGTGTGGCAGCCATTCTGGGCAAGCCGATCGAGGATCTGAAGATCGTAGTGTGCCACCTGGGCAATGGAGCCAGCGTATGCGCGGTCAATGGTGGTAAGTCTGTGGATACTTCCATGGGTCTGACTCCGTTGGAAGGTCTGATCATGGGGACTCGCAGCGGCGATCTGGATCCCGCGATTCTGCAGTACATCATGCATAAGGATCATCTGGACATTGATCAGATGATGAATGTGCTCAACAAGGAATCCGGCGTACTGGGTCTGTCTGAGATTTCCAGTGATTTTCGTGAGATCGAGAATGGCTGTGCGGAAGGTAACAAGGATGCGATTCGCGCTAACGATGCTTTCGTATACCGGGTAGCTAAGTATATCGGTTCCTATGCAGCAGCGATGAACGGAGTGGATGCCATTGCCTTCACGGCGGGACTGGGTGAGAATAACGCGCTGGTGCGTAAGGAAGTCTGCGAGTATTTGGAGTTCTTGGGCCTTAAGGTGGACGACGAGAAGAATAATGTACGTGGTAAGGAAGTTGTATTCTCCACGGATGATTCTAAGGTAGCAGCGCTGCTGGTTCCTACCAATGAAGAGCTGATGATCGCAAGAGATACAATGGAGTTGATTGGCTAATTCACCATCGGAATGCGTAATAAATTCCCCGTCGGAGATTCTGGCGGGGAATTCTGCTATACTATGGAGGGCTATATGAGCATCGAGAAAAAGTGTTCCAGCATAGATCAACAGATGCGGTTTCTGGCGGAGATCGATCAGATGAAGTCCGTGTATCGGCAGACACTGTTGATCGATCGATCGCGAACGGAGACGGATGCGGAGCATTCCTGGCATCTGGCCATGATGGCCATGACGCTGTTTGAGTACGGTAAAGATCCGTCGGTCGATCTTTTGCGTGTGCTGCAGATGGTACTGGTACATGACCTGGTGGAGATCTACGCAGGCGATACCTTTGCTTATGACACAGAGGGGAACCGGACGAAGGCCCAGCGGGAGAAAGAAGCGGCGGATCGCCTGTTTGCCATGTTGCCTGAGGAACAGGGCGCGGCCTATAGGGCGTTATGGGAAGAGTTTGATAGCGTACAGACGCCGGACGCCCGATTTGCCACGGCGATGGATCGTCTGCAGCCCTTCCTTAACAATTACATGACAGAAGGCCATTCCTGGCGGCAGCGGCATGTGACGGAGAAACAGGTACGCACGCGGGTAGGGATGATCGAAGATACGGTTCCGGAGATCTGGCCCTATGTGGAACGGATGCTTGCGGAATGTGTCCGGAAGGGCTGGCTCATTCCTGGGGATGGAAATCCTCGGGATCTTCAGAATCCTTAGAAGAGACCAGATATCGTTCTGCCAGCAGGTTCAGCAGGGCTGCTACAAAGCATAGAACGATCCACAGCCATTGATATTCTCCGCGAATCGTGCCGTAAATTAGGTGGACAATGCCAATACCAACAAGAATCAAAGAAAGTAAGATGGTTTTGCGGGGAAGTTTAGGTTTCATAGATTGACCTCTTTTCTGTAGAAAATCGCGCATACACGCTGTAAAAGTATATCATATTCATTTTGAAAACACAATCCAGGGAGGAAATCATTATGCAGATTATTGATGCACACGTACATCCGTTTGAAGTGGTCGCTCAACGGTCAGGGAGGTATTCGGAAGGTGTGACGGATACGAAAGTCTTCCGGGAGGATTTGGAGAGGGCAGGAATCACACACTGCTGTGGATCCGTCATCAGTCGAGTGGACGGATCATCCTGGGAGCCGATTCACGCGCTCAACGAGGCGGCGCTGCGCCTACGGGATGCGTATGCGGGGTTCTATACGCCAGGCATCCATGTGCATCCAGCATTTCCAAGAGAATCCTGCGAGGAGATCGAAAAGATGGCCGCGCAGGGTGTTCATTTAATCGGCGAGCTGGTGCCGTATATGATGGGATGGGACGCCTATGCCAGCCCGGAGGCCGCAGAGATTTTCACGTTGGCACAGGAAAAAGGAATGGCGGTCAATGTGCATCCTTCCACCGATGAGGATCTGGAGAAGTTTGCCTCGCTGTATCCGCACCTTTCGATCATCGTGGCACATCCGAGGGACGGTGCGAACTATCAGGAAAACCTGGCGCGGATACGCCGTCATGAGAATGTATGTCTGGATCTGAGCGGTACGGGACTCTTTCGATACGGCATGCTTCGATATGGGCTGGACCAGGTCGGGAAAGATCGGATTCTGTTCGGCACGGATTATCCGATCTGCAACCCGGGGATGTATGTGGAAGCTGTATTATTTGAGAATCTGACGGATGAAGAGTTGGAAACGGTCATGGAGAAGAATGCTAGGAGGCTGATTTTTAAAGAAGCGTAAGGCGGGATTTTATGCATCCGACTGGCAGACGCATTTTAAGGAATTGACCATGGATTGATTCAAATGATAGATCAGCGCATCCTTGGCGACCTCCGAATTTTCCCGCAGTAAAGAGGCAATGATTTCTTCATGCTGTTCCAGATTGCCTTCTCGATTCCGAATTCCCTGATGAGCAGCGAACATGGCGAGCCGGACCTGCTGAAGCATGAGGGAATGATACATGTTCAGTAATATATCATTCTGCGTGATGGAGATCAGGAAGGTATGGAACTGCGCGTCCAGCTCGAAATGAGGGAGGGACTCTTCCTGCTCTGATTGTTGAAACCGTGTCTCATAGTGCAATAGTTCGCGTTTCGAATAAAGAGAACAGTATTGCGTGATGATCGTGGGCTCAAACAGTTTGCGCACCTGATAATGCTGCTGGATGGAATTTTCGGTAATCGGCGTGATGCGCATTCCCTTGCGAGGGTAGATTTGAATGAGTCCATCCTTTTGCAGGCGGATGACGGCTTCACGAAGCGGTGTTCGACCCAGGCCGGTTTCCTCCGCCATGTCTTTTTCCGTGAGGAAAAGACCGGGCATATAGTCGCAGGTCATGATCTTTCGATATAGGAGATCATAGGCCTGTTTTTTTATGGGCTCTTTTGCCATAGCATCGTCTCCTTAACATATAGAATAAGAAACCATGTATGTAGTATAGCATATGTGGGGGGAAAGAGACAAGAAAAAAGGATGTATGGAGAAAGATTTCTTTGGAAAAACGGGTTGAATTATATCACAACATATGATATGATGTCTGTGATATATCAGACAGGAAACCCGGAAAGGAGTATCAGAGATGATGGAAACAAAGACACAGATTCGAGATATGCGGATTTATCAGGCGACCAGCAGCCTGAGTCAACCGATTGCAGACGCGACGCATGACATTAGCAAGATTGCTTTTTATGTCCTGGAAGTGGAAACAGAAGGAGGCATCCTGGGGCAAGGGTATCTCCTGAGCTTCCATTATAGTCCGAATGCGATTGAAGGCGCGATGAAGGATCTGAAGCGCTTCGTGCTGGAAAGAAAGTATCATGTTTATGAAACGTTGCAATTGCAGCAGGACTATGAGGCGGAAAGCGAGTATTTTGGGATTCCGGGGCTGCAGCGTTGGGCGCTTGCGACGCTTAATGTGGCACTGTGGGACGCCTGGGCCAGAACCCTGGGCCAGCCGATTTATCGTCTGTTTGGATGCAGCCGTAAGAAGATCCCAGTTTATGGAAGCGGAGGATGGATCAGCTATACGGACGAGGAGCTGCTAGAGGAAGTGAAGGAGTACCAGAAGCGGGGATTTCAGGCGGTCAAGATCAAAGTAGGAAGTTCAGATCCGCAGCGGGATGTGAGAAGGCTGCATCTGGTTCGGGAAGCCATTGGTCCGAATATGAAGATCATGATGGATGCGAATCAGGGAATGGACGTGCCATCCAGCGTCAGCTTGATCGAGCAGGTGAAGCATCTGGGGATCCATTGGTTCGAGGAGCCTGTCTCGAATACGGACTTTGAAGGATACGCGCTGATTCATCAAAAGACGAGTATCAGTCTGGCGATGGGAGAGCGGGAATATTCTACTGTAGCGCTGCGAGAACTTATAGGGAGAAGAGCGTTGGATCTGTGGCAGCCGGATCTGATCCGTCTGGGCGGTGTGGAAGCCTGGCGAGACAGCGCGGCGCTGGCAGCCGCATACCATATTCCGGTGTTGCCACATTACTATAAAGACTATGACATTCCGCTATTGGCTACGGTTTCCAGACCGTATGGCGCGGAAAGTTTCGACTGGATCGATGAAATCATCGCCCAGCCGATGGAGATTGTAGATGGATACGCGCTGCCAAGAGAAGGAGAGGGCTGGGGATTCCGCTTTCTGCATCAGTACATGACGGAGGTAAAGTAAATGGTGATTCAGAAATTCGAGACCTGGTGGGTCGAACGGGATCAGTGTCTTTTTGATGAGAAGCGTCAGGGCGGCGCCAAGATGGGGTGGGATGTTATTGCCCTGAAACTAACAACCGATACGGGAATGGAAGGGATCGCCACCTGTATGGCGGCACGCAGCGGCGGCGTCAGTGAGAATTATTTGCACGACAGCATCGCTCCCGCCGTGCTGGGACGAGATCCTCACGATCGAGAAGCTATTTTTCATGCGCTCTGGAACGTGGATCGCCATGAGGCATTTTTCCCCATTTTCCTGCCGGGGCCGGTAGACGTCGCCCTGTGGGACATCTGCGCCAAGGAGGCGGGGCTGCCGCTGTATAAGTACATTGGGGCCTATCGTGATCATCTGCCGGTATATGCCAGCGGCAATTTCCATGGTACGGTACAGGAATACGTAGATGAGGCTTTATATTATAAAGGAAAAGGAATCGGCGGATACAAGGCGCATCCTTCAGGCCCTGTGGAATTTGATCTCGAGGTTCATCAGGCAGTACGTGATGCCGTCGGACCTGATTATGTTCTGATGAGCGATCCGGTAGGAGAATACACGATGGGGGATGCCGTACGTGTAGGCCGTCAGCTGGAGAAGCTGGGATATAAATGGTTTGAAGAACCGTTCCGTGATTTTGAACTGTATAAGTATCAGGAACTTTGTCGGACTCTGGACATTCCGATTGCCGGGACGGAGACGACAAGAGGCTGTCATTGGGGTGTTGCGCAGGTGATCGCACAGAGAGCCGCCGATATCGTCAGAGCGGATGTGAGTTGGAAGGACGGCATCACCGGGACGCTCAAGATCGCACATATGGCAGAGGCATTTGGCATGCACTGTGAGATCCATACCACGACGATGAATTACATGGATCTGGTCAATGTTCATGTCAGCTGCGCGATACGCAACTGTGAGTATTTTGAATACTTTGTGCCGGAGGATTCCTACAGGCTTCCGATGAAGGGAGACCTGCCGATTCGAGACGGGATGATCTATGCACCGAATGAACCTGGTGTAGGAGCAGAGTTGGATTGGGATTTGATTGCAAGGAGCTGTCGCAGTCATCGTGTGCAGCAAATATAAGGAGGACGGGCAGATGGAAAAAGAACTGCAAGGACGGATTGGCATTGTGACTGGAGGAAGCAGCGGAATCGGGTATGCCATCGCGAATACCCTGGCGGAAGCCGGTGCGACCGTCTATGTTATCAGTCGTACCGGGGGAGAGAAGAAGGGACTGAAACCCAATCGAGAGGGTGTGATTCACACCCTCGGCGATGTCACACATTTTGAAGAGATGCGCTCTCTGGTGAATGCGATCGCATCCAGAGAAGGCTTGGATTTCCTGGTGAATAATGCGGGCATCACAAAAAAATGCCGGGCAGAAGAGTTCCCTATGGAAGACTTCGAAAGGATTCTCAATGTGAATGTTACCAGCATCTTTGCATTGTGCCAGAGTGCATATCCCTATCTGAAGGCCAGTCCGCATAAGGGCCGCATCATCAATATCAGCAGTATGGCGGCGCATCTGGGATTTTCCGAGGTGGTTCCCTACTGTACCAGCAAAGCGGCGGTGTGCGGCATGACAAGAGGACTAGCGGTAGAATGGGCCAATGACAACATTACGGTCAACAGCATTGCGCCGGGATGGTTTCCCAGCGAGATGAGTAAGAAGGTCATGACGCCGGAGCGCAAACAGGCCATTCTGGGCCGTATGCCGGTACATGCCTTTGGTGATACGAAGGATCTGGGGGCGATGGCCAGATTCCTCCTAGGCGATGGCGCAAAATATATCACAGGACAGGACTTTGCCGTGGATGGCGGCGCGCTGGCCTACGGATTCTGAGGAGAAGATCATGGGACATTTTAATGAAGATTTATTCTTGACCAATGAGACGGGAAAGCGACTTTACCATTCTTACGCGGAACAGATGCCTATTATTGACTATCATTGTCATCTGTCACCGAAGGAGATCTATGAAAATGAAGAATTTGAGGATCTGGGAGAGATGTGGCTCTCGGGGGATCACTATAAATGGCGGGTCATGAGGACCTTCGGCATTCCAGAGAAGTATATTACGGGAGACGCCAGTTATTATGAGAAATACATGGCCTTTGCCAAGATCCTGCCGGAACTCATCGGCAATCCCATCTATATCTGGTGTGCATTGGAACTTAAGCGATACTTCAATATTGACGAGCCGTTGTCCGAGGAGAATGCGGATGAGATTTATCAGAAGACCCGATCTATGATTCGAAAAGAGCATATGACGCGGCGCTGGTGCATGGAGAAAAGTCGTGTGGAGCTGGTTTCTACGACAGAGGATCCGACGGACACTCTGGAATATCATTTCCTTATGCGGAAGGAACAGCATAAGACCAAGGTTGTGTCCGCCTTCCGGCCAGATAACGCGATGTTTATCACTCGTCCCACATTCGGAGACTATATGAAAAAGCTATCGGCAACAGCCGAGATCCCGATACAAAGTTTCCAGGATATGCTGAAGGCGCTGGAATTGCGACTGCAATATTTCCGCCAGGTAGAGACCACTGTTTCGGATGATGGCATTCCTTATTTATTCTGGGAAGATTTCACGATGGATGAGATTGAGGCCATCTGGCAAAAAGCTATGCGAGGAGAGGTCCTGACCTCGAAGGAGGAAAATCAGTATATCAGCGCCTTTTTGTTTCATATGGGGCAACTCTATTATGATCATGGTTTTGTCATGCAGCTTCATATCGGAACCTATCTGGATTGTAATCGCAAAGGCGTAGCCGAAGTGGGGCAATCTTGCGGATTCGACTGTACGGATGATTCGACTTCGATTTTAAGTGTAGGCGAACTCCTGAATCGCCTGACAGAAATTGGAAAACTTCCTAAGACGATCTTATATCCACTGGATGCCGCGAAACAGGAAAATTTCGCGATTCTGGCTGCCGGATTCTGCGAAGGAGGTACACGAGCCAAGGTGCAGTTAGGTGCTCCCTGGTGGTTCAATGACCATGTCTATGGACTGGAGCGGCAATTCCAGGCAGTCGCGAACCTGTATCCCATCAGTCTATCCGTGGGAATGCTGACAGACAGCCGGAGTTTTATCTCCTATCCCCGACACGAACTGTATCGCCGTGTGCTCTGCAACTATTTTGGGGTGTTAGTCGAACGGAGAGAGTATTTCGGAAGCGAAGAAACACTGCAAAAAGTGATTCAAAATATTTGCTATTACAATGTGAAAGACTTTTTCGGGTTTTAATGTATAAGGGGGGACTCGCCTGCATATGCGGTGAGTCCTTTTTTTAATATATTGTAAACATTCCCCGTTTCGCCAGCCACCTTCTCTCTAAAGAGCGACT
>CALBGL010000020.1 GCA_937892735.1 uncultured Clostridia bacterium
TTGGATCGTTGATGGCAACCGTAAACCTGGCAGTAAGGGCCGTATGAACTGGGGACATTCCATGATCACTTCTCAGGATGGAATCCACTGGTCCGATCCTGTTTCCAGCGATAATGAAGCAGGCAATCAGAAACCTCGTCAGCTCCTGTCCGGACGTTGGCTTTGCCCTGGTGGTACGAAATGTTCCATTTCGGATGATCCCTCGGGCATGACAGGATGGCATACCGTCGCATGTTGTGATCCCAGGTATCCGAACACAGAGACTGCAGAGGATGGGGAAGGAACCACCTCTTCCGGCGTCGTAAATAACCATACGGTGGGGCTTTGTGAGGCGGACTTCGTTCAACAGAAGGATGGAACCATCTGGATGTGGATGCGCAGCGGTACAAATTATCTTTGGGCCAGTAAGAGTACCGATGATGGAGAGACTTGGACGTTGCCTGAACCCACTCGCTTTACCGATAATCGTACCAAGTTCGCCTTGGGAAAGCTTCCCAGCGGAAAATACTTCTATATTGGAACACCCGATCCATTCCCGCCGAGAACAAGACACGTATTAGCTCTTTCTCTTTCTGAGAATGGGCTGGACTATAACCAGCACTTTTTGCTGGATGATACCCAATATAAGGGGAAATACATCGGCTTAGATAAAAACGGGATCTACGGATATCCCTCCGTTCTCATTCGAAACGGTTATATGCACGTTGTATTTTCGATCTGTAAAGAAACGATCGTTGCCATGCGGTTTCCCTGTGAAACGCTTTAAATGAAAAAAGTCCGAGGCTGCAAAACACCTCGGACTTTTTTCATTTAAAGTTATTGGAATGAGATCCCCCAGATTAACTGTCCTCTTGTACCAACGACCAACCGATTCTCATATACTGCCGGTGAAGATTCTATATTACTTTCCAGATTGATCACATCCAGCGCCTCTCCAGTCAATCCATCCACCAGATGAAGGTCTCCGTTGAAATCCGCATTAATGACATAACCGCGCCCTTGCTGATCATAGACGCAAACCGGAGAACTCCAGCTGTATGCGGTAGAATATTCCCATACGACTTCCCCATCGGTTTTACGAAGGCAGACAAGACGTCCGCTCATGACATCCGGCGTCCTAGAGACCGGTACATAGATATACTCCGACAAACTTCCCTGTCCGCTGGCAATACTGCCCTGCACACCGCCGGATAGATCTTCGATGGTCCAGCAATCATATTCGACGGACCAGACGACCTCTCCCGTTTCCGCATCGATCTTCCAGATAGGGATGACTGCCGTCTCCTCCTCTGTTGCACGCCATCCTGCATGGAAGGACGTAGAAATATATAAGTAAGCCCTGCCATTGTCCTCAACCTCCAGTATGGGAGTACAATTAGTATCATCTAAAACATCCTGTACCCACTTGAGTTCCAGAGTTTTCAGATCTAAACACAAGAGATTTCCTCCATTATCGGCAATATACAGATACTGCTGATAGATGATCGCGCTGTCTTCCATACCCGGCCACATCCAGCGATTGCTATGATACGTCCATTTGATGACAGGATCCGGTGCAATCTGGAGTGTCCCCTCCTCAGGATCAAATTGGGTATTCAAAGTCATGATATACAAAACACCATTCTCCCCAGGATAGATTAACTGATCCGTTTCCGCACACACCAGAGCCGAGCTGTCAAAATAAGAAAAATAGCGGGGCGCTACCGAATCTCCATTCCCAAAGGTATACATCACGGAACAGTCAAGGAGATTGATGATGAAGGCACGAGACTGTCCTTCAAATCCATCATATCCCGAACCTACGTATAGAATCGGATACCCTCTGGGATCTAAGGATCCGGATCCCTTAAAGGTATATCCCATATAAAGCGGCGGACGCGTCTCCTCTCCTGTATCCAGATCCAGAAAATAAATATAGCCGTCCAATGCCGCATAAATCACTTCCACCAGTTCATCCTTTTCGATAGCCCAGCCATACATATTCATATGTTCTTTGATATCTCTACTCCAACGGCGCATCAAAGGCTGTCCTGTCCATCCGGTACCGGGCCAGAGGCTTCCATCCGGCGTCTCGATGGTACCAATCCCATAACTCCAGCTATTCTCTACGTCAAATTTCTGCCGCACGGTCTGCACGGTACCATATGCCGCTGTATTGCGAAAATTATTACCACGAAACGTGAAAATCCCGTCCAATTCGGAATACAGATCATCATTCATTGTGATGGGCTTCGACGTATGATATGCACTCTGCAGTTCATCATTCACATAGATTGCCGTATCGGCGATCCAGTCACTGGGATGCGTACCTTCTACTGCATGAGGAGAAATAGGTTCAAGAACCTCCTGTTCCTCGGGAGATTCCTCGGAAATACTCTCCTCCTGGCGACTCTCCTCTTGCTGAGAATCCATTCGTGAATCTTCTTCAGGAACCAAGCCCTGCACTTGATCCATAGAAGGCCCCATCGTGGCTGCCCAACGTCGAATACCATACGAGCCGCCTAGTACAATAATGATAGCCATTCCGAGCATCAGAAGATCCAGCCAAAGATATTTTCTCCAACTTTTCTTTTTATGTATTTTTTCTTTTTTCATGGGATTGCTTTCATATACTCGGCGGAACCTTTGGTTCCGCCGAGTATATAGTTTGATTATCTCCGTGATAGAATAATATTATTGATACCATTTAACAGCGCGATCGCACTGGCTTTGATGGTATCTGTATCCGTAGAATGAGCATAATAGAACTCCCCTTCATATTCCAGTCGAATGATAACACGGCCTAATGCCTCCTTGCCGCTAGTCACACTAGTTATCCGATATTCTAATAATCGAAAGTCCATTTGTACCGCATTCTTGATCGCCGTATACAACGCATCAATCGGTCCATCTCCGTAGGAATGTTCTTCAATCACATCAGCGCCGCGAACAAGCTTCACAGAAGCATCCGGGAATTCGTCGCTGGAGGTGACTCGGAAGCTCTTCAGAACATAGACAATGGATTTTTCCTTTTCCACATAATGTCCACGCTGCAATAGAAAATACAAATCATGAAGAAAGACCTGTTTCTTTTTCTGAATGAGAGAACGGAACTTTTCATAGATCTGATGAAACTCTTCCTCCGACGCGCTCTCATATCCAATCTTACGAAGCGCATCCTTCAGATGTTCCGGTGTTCCGCTTTCTGCATTCAATTCCAAATCCTGTAAATGCGCTCCCACTTCTTCTGGAGACAGCGCCGCGTAGACATTTTCTGCGTTCTGATGCATGCCGGGAGAATGGACAAACGCGTTCTGTCCTACGATAGGTTTGTTGACCTGTACCGTCAGCCCTGTCACATAACTGACCAATCGTGACGTCTGATTTAGACGTTCTGTGACGATCTCTGTATCTGCCTGATAATAATCCCGATGGAAATGAAGCGCCACCGCTATTTCCTCCAAGGCTGCTAATCCGGCTCGTTCCCCTATCGCATTTATCGTACACTCTACCTTATCGGCTCCGTTTTTCACAGCACTTAAGGTATTGGCCACCGCCATTCCCAAGTCATTATGACAGTGAACACTTAATAATACCGCAGGGTTGATTTGATCCAATTCTTCACGAATACGATGGATCTTCACGCCAAATTCTTCCGGAATGGCAGTACCCACCGTATCCGAAATATTGATGATCGAGGCTCCTCCATTCGCCGCCTGACGAACTAAGCGCAATAGATATTCCTCCTCTGCGCGAGAAGCGTCTTCTATTGTAAACTGTACTTTTGGCGTTAAACTCTTGGCATATTCCAAGAGATCCTTCGCAAGGCTCAACACTTCCTCCGGCGTCTTGTGCAGCCGATTCTGCATCTGCTGACGGGAAGCCCCGATGACTAAATGCAGCATCGGATATCTTGCTTCACGGATACTCTCATATGCTATTTTCAGCTCTTCCCGATTGGCCTGCGCATACGCGGCGATCCATGGAGAATCCACATCTTTTCCAACAGCGGCGGCAATGGCGGCGGTTTCTTCATATGCCTGTGAAGAAACCGCCGGATATCCAATCTCCATATAATCCACGCCCAGGTCTCGAATGTTCATAGCCATCTCGATTTTATCATCTAAGGTAACAGCGACACCAGGAACCTGCAGGCCATCCCGCAGTGTGGTATCCCATATTCTGACCCTTCTCATGATTGATCACCCTTTTACGACTACGTTCACGATTCTGCCGGGGACGTAGATTTCTTTGATAATTGTTTTTCCACCCACTTGAGCCATTAGGCGTTCATCTGCCCGAAACGCGGTCATAGCCGCAGCTTGATCCGCATCCTTAGGAATTACAAGCGTTCCCTTGGATTTTCCATTGATCTGAACGGCAATTGTAATCATATCTTCGATGGTTTTCGCTTCATCCCATACGGGCCATGGCTGCTGATACAGCCGTCCGCTGAAGCCGCAAAGCTCCCACATCTCTTCTGTGATATGTGGCGCGTCGGGCCCCAGCAGCAGGAGAAGGATCTTCATTTCTCCCCTCGTAATGCTGCCTTTGGCATAGAATTCGTTGACAAGAGCCATCATAGCTGCAATCGCCGTGTTAAACTTCAGACTCTCATCGTCCAGGCTGACCTTTTTGATCGTCTTATGGATCCAGGTTTCCATATCTTTTGAGATTCCCTCTTCCGATGTCATCATATCCTGCAGCTTCCAAACACGCTCCAAGAAGCGGCGGCAGCCTTTGACTCCGTTTTCGGACCACGGTACAGCCTTTTCAAAATCACCGATAAACATCTCATACAGGCGCATCGTATCTGCACCATATTGATCCACGACTTCATCCGGATTGACGACATTGCCTCTGGACTTCGACATCTTTTCTCCGTTAGCCCCCAGAATCATACCATGGGAAGTACGCTTCTGATAGGGCTCCTTCGTAGGAACAACGCCAATATCATACAGGAACTTATGCCAGAAACGAGAATACAGAAGATGCAGAGTCGTATGCTCCATGCCTCCATTATACCAATCCACAGGAGACCAATACTCCAGATTCTCACGGCTTGCCAACGCCTGGTCATTATGCGGATCCATATACCGAAGAAAGTACCAAGAGGAACCGGCCCACTGCGGCATCGTATCCGTTTCCCGTTCGGCGGGTCCACCGCACTGAGGACATGTAGTTTGCACCCATTCTTTCATACTGGCCAGCGGAGACTCTCCGTTCGGTCCCGGTTCATAACTCTCCACTTCCGGGAGCAGCAAGGGAAGCTGTTCTTCGGGCAGCGGCACATATCCGCACTTGGGGCAGTGTACAATCGGAATCGGTTCGCCCCAATATCTCTGACGGGAAAAGACCCAATCCCGAAGTTTGAAGTTCACCTTTTTTTCTCCGATATGATGCTCCTCCAGCCAATCGATCATTACCTTCTTGGCTTCTTCCACCTGCATCCCATTCAGAAAACCTGAATTCACTAATATACCTTTTTCGATGTCAATAAATGCCTCTTTTGTGACATCGCCTCCCGCTACGACCTCGACAATGGGAAGATGGAACTTCTGCGCGAACTCCCAGTCCCTCGTATCATGGCCCGGCACTGCCATGATGGCTCCCGTACCGTAGCTCATCAAAACATAGTCCGAGATGAAAACAGGAATCCTGGCTCCATTTACAGGATTAATAGCCTTTATTCCCTTTAATTCGACGCCTGTTTTTTCTTTCGCCAGCTCTGTTCTTTCAAAATCGGACTTGGACATGGCCATCTGCTGATAAGCCTGAACTTCTTCGTAGTTCTCAATCTGATCTTTCCACTCCGCCAGATATGGATGTTCTGGGGACATAACCATGTACGTAACGCCAAACATCGTATCAGGACGTGTAGTATAGATACGCAACGATTTCCCGGCGACCTGAAAATCCACCTCAGCCCCCTCAGACCGTCCGATCCAGTTCTTCTGCTGTATCTTTACACGCTCGATATAATCCAGATCATCAATGAGTCGCTGCGCATACTTTGTGATCGCTAGCATCCACTGTGTCTTCATACGGCGTTCTACCTTGCCGCCGCAGCGCTCACAAACTCCGCCTACGACCTCCTCGTTGGCCAGCCCCACTTTACAGGAGGTACACCAGTTGATAGCCATCTCCTTTTTATACGCCAGCCCATGCTTGAAAAGCTGTAAGAAAATCCACTGCGTCCATTTATAATAAGACGGATCCGTGGTGTTGATTTCACGACTCCAATCAAAGGAGAGTCCCAGGGATTGCAGCTGCTTCTTAAACCGGGCGATATTCCGCTCAGTTACAATTTTAGGATGAATTTTATTCTTGATCGCATAATTCTCAGTGGGCAAGCCAAAGGCATCCCAACCAATCGGAAACAGGACATTGTACCCCTGCATTCTTCTTTTACGGGCCACAATATCCAATGCGGTGTACGGACGAGGATGGCCCACATGCAATCCTTGTCCGGAAGGATATGGAAACTCGATCAGCGCGTAATACTTCGGTTTCTCTTTGTTATCAGACGCATGGAAGGCTCCTTCTTCCTCCCAAATGGTCTGCCATTTCTTCTCAATGGATTTTGGATCATAAACTTTCAAATCATATACCTCCCAGGATTCTCTCGGTTCCCATGTTCAGGAACGAAGGGATCATAAAATCAAAGCAATCTGCATTGCAGGTTATTTTTTATTGTATCAAAGAATGCGAAAAATTGCAAGATACATCACGATATTTCTAAATATTCCATCGATCTGATATTTAATATTTAATAAAGTACAGTTTACAAGGGACTACACAGGGAACGGTCTGACGGGAGGTGTGCCGCCCGTCAGATTCTCCATGTAATGTTCAAGCTGTCGCCTGTGGCGGCAACTGTGGCTTTGGGAATTGTACTTATAAAATCACCTTTCCTTAATGCTGCTGCCGTTTCAGTTCCGCCAGCACTTCCGAAGGAATGCGGTCAACCAGCCTTTGCATACTGTCCAGCGTAGCTTCAATGGCTCTTTCCTACCGGGAGAGGGAAACCGCCTGTTTGAAAAGCCGGGTGGGGTATATGCTTCCGACCTGTTCAATGTGTTTTTGAATGAAATGATAGTACCTGCCCGACCGCTTGACGATATGGAAGTTGTACCAATTCCTATCAATTCTCCTTTTGCGGACAGTTCGTGTGTGGGGGGGGAGCGGTGCATATAAAACATACCGCCCCGCCCGGAAAATTCCCTATTTCCATACTCTCGGAATTGTGGTAGAATGATAAAGACAATATGATAAATTTTTCCTTGTAGGAGAGAAGCAGAATGCAATTTGAACGAATTACAACATCGAAGCATCCACTTTTTGTGGATGCAATCAATCTTTATAAAATTAGCTTTCCGCTCCATGAGCAGCGCGAAGAAACATCACAAATTGAAATTCTAGGAAATGCTGCGTACCACTTTGACGCTATTTGTGATAATGGTATATTCATCGGAGAAATTTTGTACTGGAATATCGGAAAATTCCTATATATTGAGCATTTTTGTGTTTCACCCGCTATGCGAAACAAACACTATGGTCAGAAAATCCTCGCTATGTTGCAGGAAAAACCTTTGATTTTAGAAATTGATCCACCTGTGGACGAGATTGCCCAGCGCAGAAAAAACTTTTATGAGCGTTGTGGATTTGTAGAAAATCCGTACCCTCATATTCATCCTTCTTATCACAGAAACAACACCGGTCATAACCTTGTCGTTATGAGTTCGCCAAAGGTTTTGACACAGGAAGAGTACGAGATGTTTTGGCAAGCATTATGCAATATGGTCATGGATAACGCATGGAAGTAGCTGGTATGAAAATTATTGTTTATTCGACAGATAGGGGGATAGTATGGTCTTAACCATTCAAGAACGCCTAAAAAACCTGCGTGTGGAACGTGGCTTGACACTGGAACAGCTTGCGGAGCAGACACACCTCTCCAAGTCTGCGCTGGGTAGCTATAAAGCGGACGAGTATAAAGATATCAGCCACTATGTCCTTATCAAGTTGGCGAAATTTTACGGCGTGACCGCCGCCTATCTGCTGAAAGCGAGCCATGTGCAGGAGGGCGAGTATTTCAGCTGCAACAAGCCGGAAGTTTTCAAAATGTGAATTAGAAACAAGAAATTTTGCAGGTGCTTATCACATCTCATAGCTTCTGAAAATTGATACGCTTATATTGCTTGACTTTCATTACATACATGGTATAATGGCAGTGGTTTGAAACGCCCCGCACACAAAGGCTATTTGTGTGTGGGGCATTTTTTAATCCAAAATCTACACTATGTCAACGGAGAAGAACTATGGAGAGATTTAAGAACACATTTCTTGAGGGACCGATTTTACCCTCTCTATTACGATTTGCGCTGCCCGTTTTGTTTGCTTTGATTTTACAGGCACTTTATGGCGCAGTTGATCTGTGGGCAGTTGGAAAGTTTGCAACAACCGCTGATATTTCCGCAGTAGCAACAGGTAGTCAGACCATGCAAATTATCACCGGAATTGTTACCGGACTTTCTATGGGGACAACCGTATTGCTCGGACAGAAAATCGGGCATAAGGATAACAACGGTGCTGCACAGGCTATCGGCACTAGCATAAAAATATTTGCTGTACTTGGTGTTGTTTTGAGCGTTATTATGATTGCTTTGGCACAGCCCATCACGCAGGTTATGAACGCGCCGGAAGAAGCCTTTGCGCAGACAATTCATTATATACAGATTTGCGGCGGCGGAAGTTTATGTATTGTGGCTTATAATCTGTTGAGTGCAATTTTCAGAGGTATTGGAGACTCAAAATCTCCGTTGCTCTTTGTTTTGATTGCTTGTGTTACGAACATCGTCGGAGATATTATTTTAATTGATTTGTTTGACTTGGGGGCGGCAGGAGCCGCGATTGCAACCGTAACAGCACAAGCGGTCAGCGTCATGCTCTCTTTCGTATTGATTAAGAAAAAAGGGGTACCCTTTCCTTTTACAAAGGCGCATTTACGGTTTCACAGGAATACGGCGGCAGTTGTACTTAAACTCGGATCACCGATTGCCTTACAGGATATGTGTAATGAAATTTCTTATCTAATTATTATCGGCCTTATTAATGTGCTTGGCGTAACAGCGTCAGCCGGAGTTGGAATTGCGGAGAAATTAGTAATTTTCATTTTACTCATTCCTATGTCGTATATGCAATCTATTTCTGCATTTGTGGCACAAAATGTAGGTGCAGAGCAATATGGACGCGCTAAAAAAGCCATGTATACAGGAATAGGAACAGCCGCTGTTTTGGGTGGGATAATGGCATATATTTCGTTCTTTCATGGCGATGCCTTATCCATGATATTCGTAAAAGACACAGCCGCAGCAGATGCCGGAGCAGTTATTAAAGCGTCCGCCGAGTTTCTTAAAGCCACATCTATTGAATGTTTTATTTTATCCGTTGCATACTGCCTCACCGGATACTTTAATGGGCTTGGTAAAACGACATTCGTTATGATACAGGGATTATGCGCTATTTTTCTTATAAAAATCCCTTACGCATGGTTTGCAAGCCAGCAGCCTGACCCACAACTGTTTCAAATCGGACTTTCCACCGCATTTGCGGCAGTCTTTACATTGATAGTATGCTTTGCTTACTTTTTCTTATATGCAAGAAAAAGTAAGCAAGAACAGAAAGGGAAACTCGAATGAAAACGATTATTTGCATATAAACCGATGTATAACTTCCCAATTTATCGGGAAGATAGCAAAGCCAACCGGGGTAGTCAACAGCGGCCCGTTTCACGGTCTGCGTGTAATTCCTTGTAGACTGAACTAAGGAGCTGTTGCAAAATGTGAACTGTTGGCGTCATTTTCATTCATTTCCTCCGGGGCTTTTCTTTTCCCCCTGCGGTCCTTCAGGGCCTCCACTCCTCCAGATTCGTATTTTATGGTATAATTCCTGGCCTGTTGGTAAGATATCCCATATTTTTCGGATGTTTCCGTATAGTTATAGCCATGAGTGATGCAGTATTGGACGACCTCAACCCGTTCATCAAAGGTGGTCTTTCTGATGGTACAACCTCCCGTTCTAGAAGATTTTAATTCCTCATGACCATTATACTTCATAAGAATACTTGTGTTTAAATGCCATAACAATGCTCCCTTCTAAGTAAACAAGTTTTTATTATTTCGCTTGTCTACCTAGAAGGGAGCATATCAATGATTTCTCAGCTATTTTGTAACAGCCCCTTATGACACTCCATGATTGTCCTGCAATCATCCCATCTGCCTTCTGGCGTAATCCGCCAGAAGCTTAACAATCCCATCGGGGGTAAAGTAAGAGGTATCTAAAGAAATATGAAAATTCTTAGCGGCTCCCCATTCCTGCGCGGTATAAAAATCATAGTATTTAGCCCGCTGACGATCGGTTCGTTTGATGACACCGTCTACATCCTTTGCCGGGACATGATAGAGACGCATGATCCTTTCGCGACGATATTCCATATTCGCATGAATAAATACTTTCAAAAGTCTGGGCATACCATCCAGCAGATAGTCAGCGCAACGACCCACAATGACGCAGGATCCCTCCGACGCTACTTTACGGATAACATCCGCCTGAATAGAAAACAGGGAGTCATTCGTCAACATATCATTATTGTAAAACATGTAATTGCCAGGATACAAAGAAGCACTCCATCCTATGGAAAACATAGTACCGTGGTTGGTCTTCTCATCCGCTCGTTCAAAGATGTGGGATTGAATACCGCTCTCTTCAGAGGCCCTTGTAATGAGTTCCTTGTCATAAAAAGGAATCCCTAAAGTCTGCGCCAGTTTTTCTCCCACTTCTCGGCCGCCGCTTCCATACTCTCTGCCCAATGTGATAATCATCGGTCTTGCCATATTCAATTCCTCCTTTTTGATTGCTATACAGCAATTCGATTTCTTATACTAATTATATCATGCAACTCTCTTAATGTCCAGCTATTTTGTGCATTTTATACTAGCTGTTTGATTTTTCCCATGCGATACGCGAGAAGCAAACGTTTCAAATCTTCACTCTGCCTTCTCAAGTCATGGCCGACATCCGTATCTCGCACTAGCTTTCGGTTCAAATATCGCTTTACTTCAATCGTCTTAGAATGAATGTCCTTTTCCTCTCGGATGGCCGACGCTGTCGACTCGAAGGGTTCATGAGCGGCCAGGTTCATTCCATGGGAATTAGAGATCAGTGTATACCCGGCAATCCCTGTCTGATTATGATACGCTTTGGACAGCCCGCCATCAATGATCAGAAGTTTCCCGCCGCCTTTTACGGGGCTTTCCCCTTTCTTCACTTTGACAGGAACATGTCCATTGATGATATGAGACTCCTCCGGGCTCAGGCCAAACTCTACGAGAATCTGATCGCACATGGGCTCTGTCTCTACATATTTATAGTAAGGGTTTTTTCCTTCATCCATCAATGGCTTTTCATCCAGGAAATATCGTTCGAAGGTTGTCATTCGAGTCTTTCCAAACAAGGGAGAATAGGGTCCACACCATAGATACCAGAAGATATCCTGTCCGTCCAGTTGCTCCTTACTGCCTTCCGGCGCAAAATATCCCTTCCGTACCGTTTGTTCTAAGCCATCCAAAAGCGCCTTTCCTGTCAAATAGTTTCCATGCAGGGTGATGCCGGCAAAGCCGCCGTCTTCATGCAGAGGAATACAACCATGATATAAAAGATTGGAATTGACGATCTTGTACATGCTGCCTCGAGAAAATAAAAACCGAACATGTTCCTGCAACTTGGTGTTGTTTTTAAATGCACGGATCAGCTGATGCATAGTCTCCTCCTCTTCTGGGTGCATTTTCAGAGGATCTTGCGGATCAATGGTCGGGAAATACGTATCCTTTAACGCGTAGTTTTTTCCTTGTATGGAAATCGTTCCATTATGGGAATCCATCCGAGAAAGTAAAATCCGATCCTGCATTCCATATTCCGGATGTCTGATTAGGAGCTTTCCCTCTGCCTTCAGTTGAAGAATCGTAATCGCTTTATGAATCTTACTGATAGAAGCCGGATCATTTGCGATGGCACTCTCGTTGGAAGTGGAAGGCCAAAAGGCCGTGCAAGGATCTTGTCTATACATTTCTTGCGCGAACATCGCCAGGGGACGCAGAGAAATTCCATATCCATCTTCCAGGGTATCCAGATTATTATAGCGGCAGCAGATTCGGATAACTCCGGCAATACAAGCTGGATTACCGGCAGCAGCCCCCATCCAGAGAATATCATGATTTCCCCATTGGATATCCACATCATGATATCGCATCAGTTCGTCCAGAATCATATGCGCGCCAGGACCACGGTCATAGATGTCGCCGATAATGTGGAGTTTATCAATCGATAACCGCGTAATCAATTCACACAAAGCAATGATAAACGCATCGGCACGTTGTATCTCGATGATCGTTTCGATCATTCGATCATAATAAGCATTCTGATCCGGCATATGTTGAAATCCATGGATCAACTCATCAATAATATAAGCGAAATCTTTCGGCAATGCCTTTCTCACTTTTGAGCGCGTGTACTTTGAAGAAACCTGGCGGCAAACCTCGATAAGCCGGTATAATGTCACTCGATACCAATCTTTCAGATCATTTTGCTCCTTCTTCAGGAGCTCCAATTTCTGCTGCGGATAGTAAATCAACGTGGCTAATGTCTTACGTTCCGTCTCTCCTAACGTGGTACCGAAACTTTCATCCACTTTGGTTTTAATAACTCCTGACGCATTCCGCAACATATGAGAGAAAGCCTCGTACTCTCCATGTAAATCGCTTAAGAAATGTTCTGTCCCTTTCGGCAAATCCAAAATGGCCTGTAAATTGATGATTTCCGTAGAAGCAGTTTGAATGCTCGGAAAACTTCTCGATAAAAGCGTTAGGTATTTAAGTTCTTCTTCGGTAAATTCTATATCATTTTGAATCCTGTCTTCCATATGAAAATCTCCATTTTTCTGCAGTATAGGAATCCCTTCTTTTCGCGTTTCTTTCGTTAAAAATGGATTGTCGTCCTTTGGGCCAACTCGGGATGTGGTTCCATCGCTGTAATCCAGAAAACCATCATACCATCCCTATTATATCATCTCTTTAGATTTTCTGTCAAACATTCTTCCATAGCGCATATATATGATACAAAAGGATAGATGGAGGATTTTTCATGCCCTCTTCTTATGATATCAATATGCCTTCGGAACCCGTACGCATCCTGAGAAGTGCGCTTCCTTATCTAGGAAATACAGTACAGCATCAGGTCAGCTTGGCACTAAAGTGTATGGAACTTCAGGATATCCTGCAAAGTTCGATTCCTTCCTCCGAAGACAGTAGTTTAATGCGCGGTGGAGAAGAAAACGGAGAACCCACCCAGAATATTTCGGATAGAAGACTGCAAATGCTACAGAGTATTCGTGGAGCTTGTAATCCAGAGCACGTAGGATATGTAGATACTGTCATCCAAACTTTCCACATGCAATCTATGATTCAACAAATCCCACCAGCCTCTTCCTCCGTACCTTCTGCGGATACTCCCGTGATTCCCTTTTTACGAAATGTGAAAACGCCTTCCCCTTCTTCCGATTCGAGACCTGAAGAAACTTTAGAAAATCACCTCAAATCCATGCTGAATCCACAGCAACAAGCACTCTTTCAGTCCTTCAGTCAGATCCTGAAACAACCCGAAACCACACAAAATTCGGTTGAAAGTGAGGTCGCTCATGGATGATTTTGGCGCGACTCTTCGCAAGAAACCGGCATTTCGTCGGCTTTCTCCGCGAAAGCGTCGTTTTATCGAAGAGATGAGTACACTCATGAGTGGCAAAGAACCCCTTCAATGCATTCAAATTTTTCTGGCGTATCATATGCGCATGGAAAATGAAGGGATTCGCTTTACGCCAGATGAATCGGCACTCATGAAAGAATGCTTGTTGGAGATGCTGCCATCTCAGGACCGTGCTCGTGTGGAATGGATGCTCAGAAAATAAAGAATAGAAGAACGGAAAAGGGTGTTGCCGATGACAACACCCTTTTCCCTATCAAAGGAGTCACTCATTCAGTCCCCGAATCCATATCGGTTCCTCCTAATCTGCTTATGCCTTCTTATTCGCAGCGATGATCTTTTCCTGTACATCTCTAGGAACTTCCTCATAACGAAGGAAGGACATGGTAAAACTGCCTCTTGCCTGTGTCATAGAACGCAGATCCGTAGCATACGTAAACATTTCGGCAGCGGGAACTTCCGCTTCAATGATTTGCTTCTTGCCCTGATGCGTCATTCCCAGCACACGTCCCCGGCGTTTATTCAAGTCGCCGATGACATCTCCCATGTATGCCTCGTCCATGGTAATCTTAACCGAATTGACAGGCTCTAACAGTACGGGCTTCGCCTGCGGGATACCGTTCTTGAAAGCAATGGAAGTCGCGAGCTTGAAGGCCATTTCCGAAGAATCCACAGGATGGTAGGAACCATCCACCAGAGTTGCTTTCACACCGACCATGGGATATCCAGCAAGAACGCCCTCCTGAACACATTCCTGAAGGCCCTTTTCTACTGCGGGGAAATAGTTCTTGGGTACAGATCCTCCGAAGATCTTTTCCTCGAAAATTACTGGCGTGTCTAAATCTCCCGATGGCTCAAAGATGATATGCACATCCCCATACTGTCCATGGCCACCCGATTGCTTCTTGTGCTTGCCTTGTACACGGGCCGTTCCTTTAATGGTTTCACGGTATGCTACCTTCGGACTGCTGAGCTCCACATCCAGTTTAAACTTATTCTTCAGCTTATTAACAATGACATCCAAATGCTGATCTCCAATTCCAAAAATCTCCTGCTGTTTGGTATCCTTATCCAGATGAATCTTCAACGTAGGATCCTCTTCCATCAGTTTCGCAAGACTGGTTGTGATCTTCTCTTCATCGCCCTTACTCTTGGGCATGACAGCCATGCATAAGAGCGATTCCGGAAATTGAATCGGAGGATACTGAATCTGAATGCCTTTTCCGCAAAGAGTATCGCAGGTTGTTGTCACCGAGAGCTTCGTCACAATTCCAATATCCCCGGCATGCAGTTCCGGAACTTCGATCTGTTCCTTGCCTCTGGGAATATACAGGTGATTCAAACGCTCCTGCGCGCCCTTGTTTATGTTCGTAATCATATCGCCGGCTTTCAGCACGCCGGAAACAACCTTAAAATATGTGATCTTTCCAAAAAACGGGTCTACTACTGTCTTAAATACAAAGGCACTCATGGAACCCTCTTCCGAACAGGGAACCTGAATCTCTTCTCCCTTCTCATTCCGCGCCTCCAAAGTAGGATGTACTTTCTTAGCACTGGGAAGATAGCGACCAATCGAAGTCATCAGGACTCCGATACCCGTTCCATTAGCAGCTACGCCGCACAATACAGGAACGATCTCTCCGTTTTCGATGCCTACCTGTAAAGCATCCTGAATTTCTTCCAACGTAAAATCTTCGCCCTCTGTTTCGAAATAACGTTCCATCAGTTCCTCTGAGGATTCTGCCACCGTCTCCAGAATCATCTGACGAACCGGCTGTATTTCTCCCATAATGGATTCCGGCACTTGGCAGGCCTCTACTCGATCATTCACGTACTTACGGCCTTCCATTTTAACGACATTGACGAATCCGGCGAACTTACCGTTCTCCTTAAAAGGCACCTGGAACGGGGCTATACGCTTTCCGAAGGTCTCCTGCAGCTGATCTAACACTTTTACCAGATCGGCTCCTTCTTCATCCATGCCATTCACAAAAATAAAGCGGGGAGTTTTCCGTTCTTCCAGCATATCCCATGCGAGCTCTGTACCCACTTGCACACCGGATTTGGCGGATACTACAATAATACCGGCTTCCGCTACATGCAACGCTTCTTTGGCTTCTCCGACAAAATCAAAATAACCAGGGGTATCCAGCACATTGATTTTATAGCCATCCCATTCTATCGGAATCACGGACGAGTTAATAGAAAATTTCCGTTTGACTTCTTCTGGATCGTAATCGCTGATTGTATTGCCTTCCTGCACTTTTCCACGGCGCTTTGTCACACCCGAAGCATAAGCCATCGCTTCCGCCACCGTGGTCTTGCCGACCCCTCCATGGCCAAGCAGCACGACGCTGCGAATCTCTTCAGAACCATAGACCTTCATAACAATTCCTCCAATTCCTTTGATAGTTCATGCGCATGCATTCGCCAGAATCACGAAAGCTAGCCACACACATATATAGGATTTATTCGACTCATCCAAAAAAAATCCTTTTTTTTTGAGAAAATTATTTCAGATTTCCTGATTTTTTAAGTAGGCCATAAAGGGTCTCCCACATGTCGTTTGGAGAAACACGATCATAAATCAAAAAAAGAGTTTCCTGCCTTCACAAGAAACTCCTATTTTAGGATATCATACGATATGCCATCAAAATACGAACGATATCCGCTTCTTCCAAAGAAGAATAGCCTCCAGCCGTAACGATCAGATTCTTCCCTTGCCAGATCCCATATCGAAGATAGTCTTCATATTTTTTCTGCTGAGGCATCAATGTTCGAGAGGGATGTTCCCAGTAAAAAACTTCTTCTTTATGAAGAATCGTATAGGATGGCCAATATACTCGATTTTTCAAGATGAGAGGCGCTCTATACTCATATTCAATCCCATATCGATATAATACATTAGCAATTCTCTGTTCTGACAGACAGGTTGTGATCTCACCGCGTTCCGTTTTAAAAAGAGATTTCTGCATCTCATACTGCTTTCGACATTCCTGTTCCAAGGCCTCCAGTGATATTCCGTAGATCAATAACGTCTTACGGGCCCGGATCAGCCACCGCTCCGCCTCTTCCCGTGCCTTAAGAAGCTGCATCTTAGGCTGATATCTTGCTTTCATCTCCTCCTCATCTTTCCGTTTCACATAAGAACGAATCATCCTACCTTCCTCATTTCGCGTCCAATAATAATATGGATGATCATGTTGGATCAAGGTCGCAAACGTCCCCGGCGGATAATTGGGAAGCTGATCTTCCATTCGATATACAGAAAATAAAACCGAACGGAACTTATTGACCAGTCGTTTGAGATCATTCATACGTATCCCCCTCTATGACTGCTATCTATACATATCATACATCGTAAAAATATTTTTGTCAATTGACAATTGGTTCATATAGATCGTCCCTTGGCATACGATATCTTCTTCCAAGCAATCGCTACTTCTAATATGACATAAAAAGATCGTTTTTTCAGAATGCCCCTTTCCGTATCTCAGAGTTTAATCAGATCGTTTCGTCATTTGTTCTGCTGCGATCAATAGATCGATAATTTCGTCCAGATCCCCATCCAGAATATCTGAAAGCCGATATAAGGTCAGCTTAATCCGATGATCGGTCATCCGGGTCTGCGGAAAATTATAGGTGCGAATCTTTTCACTGCGATCCCCCGTACCCACCTGACTGCGTCTGTCTGCCGACACTTCCGCTTTTTGTTTTTTCAGCTCTCGGTCATATAAACGGGCACGCAATACCTTCAGGGCCTTATCCTTATTTTTCAGCTGCGACTTTTCGTCCTGGCAGCTAACAACGATCCCCGTAGGAATATGCGTGATTCTGACTGCGGAATCGGTTGTGTTGACACACTGTCCACCATTTCCGGAAGCACGAAATACATCGATTCGGATTTCATTCATATCCAGTTCCACGTCTACATCCTCGACTTCCGGCAAGACTGCTACAGTTACTGTAGAGGTATGGATTCTCCCACCGGATTCTGTCACGGGAACCCGTTGTACACGATGAACCCCGCTTTCATATTTCAGACGAGAATAGGCCCCTTGTCCTGCGATGGAAAAAATAATTTCCTTAAATCCTCCCAATCCGTTCTCATTCACGCTGACTAAAGAGGCTTTCCAGCCTTTACGTTCAGCATATCGACTGTACATACGATATAAATCAGAAGCGAAAAGAGCTGCCTCATCGCCGCCAGCGCCCGCGCGAATTTCTACAAACACGTTTTTCTCATCATTGGGGTCTTTCGGAGTCAACAATACCTTCATTTTCTCTTCCAGTTTTTCGATCTGTCCTCGACAATCCGCAAGCTCTTCTTTCGCCAGCTGGCGAAGTTGCGGATCGGGCTCCTCCTGTAAAAAAAGAAGATTGTCTTTTTCATTTTTCCTGGCTTGCTGATAGAGCGTATAGGTTTCGACAATAGGAGTCAATTCCGCGTGTTCCTTCATGATTTTCTGCCACAGAGGCTGATCTGCAATCGTCTGCGGATCATTCAGTTCCCGTCCGAGTTCCTGATAACGTCCCACCAAAGCTCCGACTTGTTCAAACAAAATGAATTCTCCTTTCTATACAGGCTTTACTGCCGAAACAACACGATCCCTTCCTGCAAGATCCGGAAATACCTGAATTTTCATAAAACCGGCATGACTCAAAATTCGAGAAACTGCTGCTCCCTGTTCACAACCGATTTCCAGATATAAGCGGCCGCCAGGCCGCAAAAAGCGTTGCGCCCCGACTCCGATACGACGATAAAAACTGAGACCGTCTCTGCCGCCATCCAGTGCTTGATTCGGCTCATAATCTTTTACATTGGTATCAAGCAAAGGGATCTCTGCCGTGGGGATATAAGGCGGATTCGAAACCACAAAATCGATAAGTCCCTGGTATTGTTTCGGCAAAGCCTGAAACAAATCCCCCTGATAAAACTGGGGCAAACAATCCAGTACCAGTCTTCGTGCATTTTCCCTTGCAACTTTAAGAGCATCGCCGGAAATATCTGTAGCAAGCATCATCAGATTTGAAGGACCTAAATGGGCCAAGCTTAAAGCGATACACCCGCTGCCCGTACATAGGTCCACACCAAGAACCAAATCCGGCTCCTGGGGAAGTTCCTGTAAAACGTATTCGACGAGTACCTCCGTATCCATCCGAGGAATCAATACAGAAGGTCCTACCAGAAAGTCAAGCCCCATGAAACATTGCGTACCCGTTATATACTGCACGGGACATCCCTGTGCTCTTCGGGCAATCCACTGAAAAAATTGCTGATACTGTTCTTTCTGAGGACAATCCTGGCGATGCAAAAGGAGTCCAGCCTGGTCTGTCCCAAAACACTCCAGAAAGAGTGCCTTCGCATCCTCCCGGCAGTCTTCAATCCCCGCATCCAACAAAATCTTAGCGCCTTGTTCCAACAGATCGCCCCATGTCCATTCTTCATACATGTTCTTCACCGATCTCAATGATATTTCCTTCAGGATTTGTCAGTTCGATTTCCTGACGGATTCGTTGCCAATCTTCTTCTAAATGTTCTGGTAATCTTCCTTCTGCTTTTAAGACTACAAGTGTAGAAGCGATCGCGGTTTCTATCTCCTGTGCGTCAGGTTCCCTCGTCGTAAGCTTTTGCAGCATCAGTCCAGGCCAAGTCAAAACCCGTACCCACTTCGCTTCCGAGCGATTGGAAAACATAAGGACCTCATAAGAGACGCCGGCGACAACCGGAATGAGCAAAACCCTAAACACCAGCCGCAGCAGGGGATTCGATACATAGATCACCGCGAAGAATAGAATACTGATCAGCATGACCAAAAATAGAAAACTTGTTCCACATCTTCGATTAAGACGAGTATATGTTAAAATCTGCTCCGGCGCCAGATTTTCTCCAGCCTCCATACAATTAATAGTCTTATGTTCCGCACCATGATATTCAAAAACTCGCTGAATATCTTTCATTTGCGAGATCGCCACAATATAACCGACAAAAATCGTCACACGAAGAACTCCCTCTATCAGGCTAACCAAGAGCCGACTATGAAGAATGGATTCTAGCCACCCTGTCAATAATGCAGGCAGCAGAATAAAAAGTCCCAATGCCAGAACCACACCAATCACGACAGAAACACCGGTCATGACTCCATCCTTATGTTCCTTCCAGAAGCGGTGGAATGTCGTATTTTTAACTGGCTTATCTGGTGCGGTTGTCTCATTCTCTTCCAAGAAGAAACCGGAAGAAAAAGTAAGTGTACGCATTCCTATCACCAGTGATTCCACAAATCGTACGATCCCACGAATCACTGGCCACGTCAACGCCTTATGTCTCTCCGTCATGGATTGACTGTCAAACAATGCCGTAACGATCTTACCGTCTGTCTTACGTACGGATACCGCATACTTATTCTTGCCTTTCATCATCACGCCTTCCATGACCGCCTGTCCACCAATCCGCAAAGCGCTGCATATCTGTTTCCGATCCTCCATAAATCCTCCTGTTGTTTTCTATAATAAAAAACCGGTCCATGAAATCATTTTCATAGCCGGCTCTGCGAATGCCAACATCCTTAATTCCCCAGAACACGGCAAAAAGGAGACCTTATAAAAAAGGCCTCCTTTTGCACGCAAACTACTTCTGGTTGATACCATACTTACGATTAAACTTATCAATACGGCCCCGAGCTGCCATAGCCTTCTGAGTCCCGGTGTAGAACGGATGGCACTTTGAACAAACCTCTACACGGATTTCCGGTGCGGTAGATCCGCAGGTAAAGGTATTGCCGCAGTTGCAGCGTACGGTTGCCTGATAATACTTTGGCTGAATGTCCTTCTGCATCGTATAACGCCTCTTTCTTATGGATTCATGGACATTGATTTCCGACCAATGGCCACGTGACAACGAACGTATTATAGCATACGGCTGTATAGAATGCAAGCATTATTTTTCTTTTTTACAATCCTAGCAGCATAGCGATTCCCAAGCTCCAGCATGCCAATGCCAGAGGAACGCCGATACGAAAAAACGTGTGTTTGGTTTTGTGATGAAAAATACCCATGCCCAAAAGTGCTCCCAGAGCTCCACCTAACCATGCAATACTCAACAGACGACTCTCTGGAATACGCCAATGATGTTTTCGGGCCCGACGTTTATCGATCCCATATAATATAAAGGCCAACACATTCATAAAACACAAATAGACCTCCAATAGGATAATCACACTACACCTCCGGAAAATTCTGTCTCCGGTAAGCCCCCACAAGAAGCTGGACGACTTGACTATAACTGACCGTTCCTTCTCCGCCAGAGACCTTTAAGTATGTATTGTTAACCTGCTGTGCAATGGAAGTTACCTGGTTCTCATGGGATAGAATCCATTCATTATAATACCGTAATTCTTGTAATAGCTGTGCAGGCGTCTCTTGCAGAAGCCGGTTATAAAGCTGCTGGTCCACGCGATATAAAGCATTATAAAGATAGCGAAAAGCGTATAAGGCGCCGCTATACCGCAAGTAAACATGCTCGTCCGAAAGACATGCCTGTATAGACAAAAAGTTAGCCTCATCCTCTCGGGAATATCCCTTCTGATGCATCTGTTCATGAGCGGCCGAGACCGCTACGACAAAAGAGGGAGCAGCCACATTCAGATTGGCCTCACCAGTAAATGGAATATAGATTCCCAGAATTCCCGTATAGGAAAATGGCGCCGACGCTAAAATCGCTTTTGGTCGTACAGGATTCACGGATAGTTCCAGTCCCAGTACGTGATTAACATTCTCAAATGTCCTTTGGGATGAATAGGCAAGAATCGCCATATTACTGTCTTGCAGGGTTCGTTCTTCTTCCCACACAGAATATCCCTCTGTGGTATATGTGATCTGCGCCGAGAACTGCGCAGCGAGATCCCGCATTTGCACGGCGCTTTCATAGAGCTCTTCCGCAGTAACATGCCCCGTCTCATATCCCAGCTGATCCTCCAGACGGATTCTGCCGAACTGTATTACAAATAAAACCTCAAACAGACAAATTCCCCATAGAAGAATGCTGAGAACCCCACAGATCCACCGGAAAAGGCGACGGATACCACCACGCACAATACAATAAATCAGACTGGAAAGCAGCCCTACGGGAATGAAATAAAGAATCCACTCCGCAACAGAAAACGAAGCCAGGTTGGTCAGCCAGGTCAAGAAATTGGTGAGCCACCGTGTAATTCCTCTGGCGAATACATACTCCGCCACCCAGGGAATCATACGGAGTCCATACAGCAGAAGCCCCAGGATCGCCGGCAGCAGCATGCCCCACAAAATCGATTTTTTATGTATCCCTCGCACTTCCTTTTTCATCCTTGCTTCTCCGACTTTTCCGCAAAACGAGAAAAGAGGACATCCTTTCTCAAGAACGTCCCCTCTTGTTTTGCTATATGCACTCGATTAACGCTGTACACGTCCAGAACCGTCACCCTTCATCAGGTTCTCCACCTCTGCAACGCTTACCAGGTTGAAGTCACCCTCGATCGTATGCTTCAAGCAGGAAGCCGCCGTAGCGAACTCGATAACGGACTGATTGTCATAACCAGAAAGTAGCGCATAGATCAGGCCACCGCCGAAGCTATCACCGCCGCCTACACGATCCACGATATTCATGGTATACTTCTTAGACTTATAGAATTCCTTCTTCTCTGCATCGTACATCATAGCAGCCCAGTTGTTGACAGATGCAGAAATGCTCTCACGCAGAGTAATCGCAATCTTCTTGCAGCCAAAACGATCTACCAGCTGCCGAGCAACATCCTTATAACCCTCGTCGCTCAACTCACCGCCTGTGATATTGGAATCAGCAGCCTTGATGCCGAAGACCTTCTCCGCATCCTCTTCGTTTGCAATCAGAACGTCTACATACTTCACCAGCTCACCCATCACCTGGCTCGCCTTCTCGCTTGTCCACAACTTCTTACGGAAGTTCAGATCACAGCTGATCTGAACGCCAGCAGCCTTTGCAGCCTTGCAGGCAGCCAGAGAAAGCTCAGCACAAGCATCGGACAGAGCCGGAGTAATACCGGTGAAATGGAACCACTCTGCTCCATCAAAGATCTTCTCCCAATCAAAATCTGCCGCTTCTGCCGTAGCGATAGACGCATGCGCGCGATCATATACTACGTTAGAAGCACGCTGAGAAGCTCCCTTCTCCACAAAGTAAATACCCATTCTCTCGCCGCCTCTGGCTATGTAGGAAGTATTCACGCCGTATTTACGAAGAGAAGCAATACAAGCATCTCCCATCGGGTTTTTCGGTAACTTGGTTACAAAATAGGGCTCCATTCCATAGTTTGCCAAGGAAACGGCAACATTAGCTTCTCCACCGCCAAAAACCATCTCCAGACTGTCTGCCTGGATAAAGCGCTGGAAGCCCGGGGTCTGCAGACGAATCATGATTTCGCCAAAGGTAATGACTTTCTTAGACATGGGACTCATCCTTTCACATCAAAAAATTATCCGGTACGAATACCGGGGCACACAGATTGTGCGCTTTTGTCTTTAGTATACTATTCTTTTAAGATTTATGCAAGTGCTTTTCGAAATTTTTAAGACAAATCCCCGCTGAGCGCTTCTAATTTACGGTTTTCATCCGTTTCTAATGTTTTTCCATACTCGAAAACTTCTTTCGCTCTCCGCTCTCCGAATTCATACAGACATTTATCAAATAAGGAATGACAATAATAACCAAATTCATCGGCTCTCTCTAAATATAACTCGCCATCAAGTCGTGCAGAAGAGGGAATTCCGTATTGCGCAGCAAAATTTTCTAATTTCTGCGGTTCCTCTTTCTCAAGATTTTCTAATGTTTGCTGCAATGTTCGTAGAATCATCTGATAGATCAAATCTTCGAACTCATCTCCATATACGACCCAATACGCCTCGTCATCCTCTTCTGTGGAATAGACCCTGCGCCCCGTATACAGATCATAGATTTCGCAAACATACTCAAAAGACTGTTCCCGCATATCACCGGCTTCTGTCAATATTTCCGGCATCCTTTGTCCAAAAAGATAATCGGGAGACTCCTCTTCCTCCTCCAGATCCGGTTCTTCTTCGTATTCTTCCACCTCATAATGCCGTCCAAATTGGATCGCTTGATAATATTTTAAACTCAACAAATTCTCAAGTTCTTTTTGATCCCAAAATCTTTGAAACACTTCTACCATCTCGCTGTCATCCATCAAAATATTCTGCTCTTTTCGGATCTTTTGCCAGATGACCTCTCCGCGATAATAAGCCTTTACCGGAGATAACGCCAGAATCCGTTCTTCCAATCCTTCTTTCAGGCGATCATACTGGCGAAAGGCTGTGACATACATTTGTTCTATCTGGTCTGTCTGAAGTTTTTTCTGTACCATCAGAACATTCCTTTTTCGGAAATCCTCTAAAATGACACTGGCCATAGGTTCTTGCATCAGTTGTTCTTTGACGCGGTCCTCTCCCTCATCAAATATCTCGTCCAATTCTTGTTCGATTATATCCAGTACATCTCCAAAGATACGGATCTCCTCTTCCGTTCCTTCACTATCAAAGACATCGATCAATTGCTGAAAACTGTCATAGCGAACCAGCCGATCCATCAATTCCGGATATAAGTGCCTTTCTGCCGATATCGCAGAATAAAACATTTCCGCGATATCGTCCAGAATCTGATCGGGATGAATTTGCCCTTTTAACATAGCATATATTTCTTTTTCCATGATTTTTCCTCAATTCAATGTTATAAAGTTGTATCCTTCTGCTTTGGCCTCCCGTATCCACTCTCCCAAAATGTCATGATTGGTTTTACTTACCGCATGCAAAAGATATATCGCGCCAGGATGCAGCGCATCTGTCAGTCTTTTTAAGGCATCTTCGGCATTCGGCTGTTGATTTACATTCCAATCATTATAAGCAAAACTCCAAAGCACAGAGCGATACCCCATGTTTTGTACTAACGCAAGTGTTTGCTCACTAAAAGCACCTTCCGGATTTCGGAAAAGCTTCATCTCATATTGAAATTCCTGACAGATATAGTCATGCAATACTTGAATATTCTCCGCTGCCTTTTCCAAAGAAATCTGTGTCATGTTAGGATGAAATGCGGTATGATTTCCCACCGTATGTCCTTCGTCGATCATACGCTGAATCAGCTCCGGCTCTCTCTTCGCATAATCCAACGTCACAAAAAAAACAGCTGAAACGCCTTCTTCCTTTAACGTATCCAGGATCCCCTCCGTATATCCCGCCTCATATCCTTCATCGAACGTAAGACAGATTCCCTCTTCTTCTGTCAGAAACATCGCGTCATACTGGCCATATTCTTCCTGTAGTTTAACACAGGCGGTAGGACGATTTTGATCGTCCACTTCCCGCCCCGGTCCCCAGGTGACCTGGGTATCATCCAGTGATTGCAATTCTGC
This sequence comes from uncultured Clostridia bacterium, assembly GCA_937892735.1. Taxonomy (GTDB): domain Bacteria; phylum Bacillota; class Clostridia; order Lachnospirales; family Bianqueaceae; genus Faecimorpha. Next base: position 25,233 of record CALBGL010000020.1, read on the forward strand.
CGCCGCCAAGACATTCACAGAAGACCCGGACTCTCCCTCGACCAGGGTTTCTTCCTGGCTATACTCCGGCTCTAACTTCTCGTGCGTACATCCCGAGAAGAGAAGACAAACAATCAACATACAAAACAAAGTGGATGACTTCATGCTTAAACGCCTCCCATTCATTTTTAGATGGAATGGAAGTAGTTTAAACAGAAGCCATCGCTTTCATACATCGGATCAGCGAAGCCGTTTCAGATGCCAAATCTTTTCATTATAATCTTCAATAGAACGATCCGCCGCAAACATAGAAGAATTTGCCACGTTAATCATGGCTTTTCGATTCCACTCATCCTTATTGCGGAAAAGCTGATCCGCTTCCTGATGAGCACGACAATAATCTTCAAAGTCGGCTAGAACCATGTATGGATCCGGCGCAGCATGATCATTTCCTAAAATCAAACCATTTACAATATCCGGATACGATACACATGCCCCGCCGCTACGGCCGACGCCAACCTGCATCGCGTTGAGAATTCGACTGATCCAGGGATCATTCTGATAATAGGATAACGGATTATATCCCTTGTCTTGCAACTCCTTGACTTCCTGCGCCCGCAAACCAAAGAGGAACATATTCTCTTCTCCCACGGCCTCACAGATCTCCACATTCGCGCCATCCATCGTGCCAATCGTCAGCGCACCGTTCATCATAAACTTCATATTGCCGGTACCGGAAGCTTCTCGACCGGCAATCGAAATCTGTTCCGATAAATCAGCAGCCGGCATCAGGGTTTCCGCTATTGTGACCTTATAGTCTTCTAAGAATACCACCTTAATCTTCTTCGAAACATCCGAATCATGATTCACCATATCCGCCACCGAATGAATCAACCGGATAATCTGCTTGGCCGCATAATAACCAGGCGCGGCCTTTGCACCAAAAATGAAGGTGCGAGGTACCACATCGAGTCCAGGATTATCCTTAATCTCAAAATATAGGCGTAAGATATGCATGACATTAAGCATCTGCCGCTTATATTCATGCAGCCGTTTTGCCTGTACATCAAACAGCGAATCACAATCTACCTCAATGCCGTTGTGCTCCTTGATATACGCAGCCAGACGTTCTTTGTTCGCTCGTTTTACTCGATCAAATTCTTTACGAGCTTCCGGATCTTCTGCGAATGGTCGGAACTGAGAGAGCTGTGAAGCATCCTTCAAAAATCCCTCTCCGATATACTTGGTCAAAAGTGCAGTCAGCCCTTCATTGCTCTGACCAACCCAACGCCGGTATGCAATACCATTGGTCACATTCTGGAACTTCTCCGGCGAAACTAGATAAAAATCATGGAATACATCCTCCCGCAAAATCTGAGAATGCAGGGCTGAAACACCATTGACAGAAAAAGAACCCGCAATCGAGAGATTCGCCATACGAATCTCTCCATAGGCAACGATAGCCATAGACGCAATACGATCCCAATCTCCTGGGAAGTAGTTCCATAAATCATCGCAGAAACGGCGGTTGATTTCTAAAATAATCTGATGCAATCTAGGCAGAATTTGCTTAAACAAAGACTCCGGCCAACGCTCCAATGCTTCAGACATCACCGTATGATTCGTATAAGCAACAGTACGACAAGTAATATTCCAGGCCGCATCCCAGGTCAGACCATTTTCATCCAACATGATACGCATCAATTCTGGAATGACCATAGCGGGATGCGTATCGTTGATCTGAATCACCACATGCTCCGGCAGGTTATCCAATCGGCCATATCGAGCCATATGCTTCCGAACAATTTCCTGCACGGAAGCAGACACAAAGAAATACTGCTGCTTCAGACGTAAGGACTTTCCCTCCCAGTGCTTGTCCTCCGGATACAGAATCTTGGAAATGACTTCTGCCATGGCCTGATTCTCTGTGGCCCGCAGATAATCTCCCTCATTAAACAGCGTCATATTGATCTGCTGCGGACTCTTTGCCTGCCACAGTCTCAAGGTGTTGACAGTCTCTCCCTGATATCCACTGATTAACATGTCATAGGGAATCGCCAGAACTCGATCATAGTTCTTATGGATGATCTGCATTTGTTCATTCTTCCAGACTTCCTCGATCGTGCCTCCAAAATGCACCTCAACGGTCTCACTGGGCTTTGGAACAAGCCAGCTGGATCCAGAATCCATCCAACGGTCCGGCAACTCAATCTGCTGACCATCCACAATCTTCTGCTTGAATAAGCCATATTCATAAAGAATGCTGTAACCGGTAGCCGGATAATCCAGGCTGGCCAGAGCATCCATATAGCAGGCGGCCAGACGGCCAAGCCCGCCATTTCCTAATGCCGCATCCTGTTCTTCCTCGTAATACAGTTCATCCAAACTGGTTCCCATGTCTCCCAGCGCCTTATCAAAATCCTCCATCATCCCCAGATTGAAAACATTATTGCGCAGAGAACGTCCCAACAGGAATTCAATCGACAGGTAACAGACCTGCTTGCCATCCTGTTTTTCAATTTTTTCCTGGGTTTTTACCCAATTATCCATCATAAAATCACGTACTACCAATGCGGTAGCATGGTAAATCTGGCTGCGAGTCGCATTCAAAAATTCTTTTCCAAAATGCCGAATCAACTTTCCATTGATCAAAATCTTTAACTGTTCTTTATCCATGCATTCTCCTTTTAGACTCTCCATCAATTTATAACTTATTTTTTCCAGTAATCTTCTCATACAAAGCGATGTATTCCTTGGCAGGAAGATTCCAACTAAAGTCCTTATTCATCGCATTTTTCATCAGTTTCTTCCAGGAAACCATATCCGAATACAAAGCTTCCGCTTCTCGCAGTACATATAACATATCATCCGCATTATAATTCGTAAAAGTAAATCCGGTCCCCGTACCCTCCCAATATGGCTGTACGGTATCTTTTAGCCCGCCGGTTTCACGCACCACCGGAATCGTACCATAACGCATCGCGATCATCTGAGACAATCCACAGGGCTCACTCTTGGAAGGCATCAGAAAAATATCCGCTCCCGCATAAATCTTTTGCGCCAAATCCAGATTAAAGGTGATATTCGCCGAAACCTTGGAAGGATACTTTCTCTGTGCCTCCTTGAACATCTCCTCATACTGATAATCTCCAGTACCCAGTACGACAAGCTGTATATCATCTTCCAAAATCTGTTCCAGGTCATACTTGACCAAATCCAATCCCTTATGCTCCACCAGGCGGCTGATCATAGCGATCATCGGAACCTCTGGACGCACCGGAAGGCCTAACATCTCTTGTAATTTTGCTTTGTTGATTTCCTTCTTCTTAGGTCCGCGAGCCGAATAGTTCGCAAATAAATGCGAATCCGTCTTAGGGTCATAGACTGTGCAATCAATACCATTCAGAATACCGCTGAGTTTCTCCCGCTCATTTCGAAGCATCCACTGCATGCCATGCCCATAATATTCATACTGAATCTCCTGCGCATAGGTAGGACTCACAGTAGTAATCCACGAAGAAGATACGATGGCCGCTTTCATCAGATTGACCATACCATCGAACTGAAGCCATCCGTTATCATAATTCTCCCTAGACATACCCATCACATACTCGGTAATATCCGGCGGGAAGATTCCCTGATACTGAATATTATGAATGGTAAATAATATACGCAGGTTCTGACAGCACGGCACGTCCTTACGATAGAACTCCTCTAGAAAGACAGGAATCAACGCAGTTTGCCAGTCATTGCAATGGATCACATCCGGTTCAAAATCCAGATGTTGTAAAATCTCCAAAACTGCTTTGCAGAAAAAGGCATACCGTTCAGCGTCATCAAAATAACCATACAGGCCTCTGCGGCCAAAATAGTATTTATTATCTAAAAAATAGTAGATAACACCCTCGTATTCCAAAGAGAAAACGCCGCAGTACTGCGTTCTCCATGCCAAGGGTACCCAGACTACCTTAAGAAAATTCATCTGACTCTTCCATTTTTCCGGAATGTCCTGATACAGGGGAAGGATCACGCGAGCATCTACTCCTTTCTCGCAAAGTGCCTTGGGAAGGGCGCCAGCCACATCTCCCAATCCTCCCGTCTTGATGAAGGGAACCGCCTCCGATGCCGCAAATAAAACTTTCATTGAAACCTCTCCTTTCTGTCTCCATTATAGCATGGTAAATTCTGTTTGTAAATATAAGGAGAGGGAGATTTCAAGACAGAAACCTCCCTCCAGCTGGCTCCGATTATACAACACTTCCCTTAGAAAGAACCGTTGGATACTTCTGATAGCCAAATAACTTACGATTCTCTCGAATCACCACGTCCTTATCCGCAATGACATAGTTAAGCTGGCTGGATGATTGAATCTCGCAATCCTGCATGATAATAGAATTAGAGACCACCGCACCCTTGCGAATCCGTACGCCGCGGAATATAATGCTGTTCTCCACTGTCCCTTCAATCACACAGCCATCCGCGACCAGGGAATTACTGACCTTACTGCCGTTTCGATATACAGAAGGCACCTCATCCCGGATTTTGGTGAAAATCTGGTTTTCCGAATCGAACAGATCCTTTCGAATATCCTCTTTCAGCAGATCCATATTTGCATCGAAATAAGACGAGACCGAAGTAATTAAGTCCATATAGGCCTTACACTCATAACCATAAATCTTCAGATCCTTTACATTCGCCTGCAGTACATCTCTGCGAAAACTATACAAGTTATGGCTCTGGCATTCCTGGATCAAAGATTCCAGCAAAGACTTACGAATAATCGCAGTTCCAATGCATAAATTCTTACGATCCTTTGCCGGATTAATCGCTACATCTGTGACACGGCTATCCTTATCCATAGCAAGAAAACAAAATTGATTATAAGATTCATCGGTAAACTTGCCATTCTTAAACATCAACGTGATATCCGCGCCCTTTTCCTTATGAAATTCCAGCATTTTGTCAAAAGTCACATTACAAATAATATCCGCATCGGAAAGCAGCACGTATTCGCTGGTAGATCGGCGGATAAAACTCATGGTATTGGCCAAGGCTTCCATTCTGCCCCTATAATTCACACCATAGTTGAAGCTGTCCCCATGAGAGAACGGTGGAAGAATATACAGGCCGTCCCGCTTTCTGGACAGATCCCATTCCTTACCGTAACCCACATGATCCATCAAAGACTGATAATTGTTCTTGGTGATCATCCCGACCTTTGTAATCCCGGAATTCACCATGCTCGACAGCAGGAAATCAATAATCCGATATCGCCCTCCAAACGGAATAGAGGAAATAGAGCGTACCTGCGTCAGTGTTTTCAAGTCTTCTTCATATTTGTATGTAAAAATCAAACCCATTGTGTCTAACATAGCCGTTTCCCCCTTATTCCCGATTCTCTCCGATCATTTCACCGGCAGCAACCTGCATGCCCTTGCCAATGACAATGCCGTCGCCCACCACGGCAATCGCACCATTTTCACAGGTCTCCTTGGGTGCGCCTACCGATGCTTCCTGGCCAATCACAGCTTCCTGACCTACAATCGCATATTGTACCACTGCATTGTCTTGAACAACCGCGTCCGGCATGATTACACTGTCGCGTATAATCGCGCCCCTTCCAATCTGACAGCCGTGAAATAACACAGAGTGTTCTACCGTGCCATAGATGCTGGCACCTTCCGTCACGATAGAGTCTCGAATCTCCGCGCCTTCCGCTACATAATGCGGCTGCTCGTTGGGGTTTCGAGCATAAATTCTCCATGAGGGATCGGCTAATTTGATGGGGCTCTCTTCGCCGATGAGCTCCATATTGGCTTCCCACAAAGATTCAATGGTTCCTACATCTTTCCAATAATCATTAAATTCGTAGGCCATCATGATCTCTCCATGCGCTAACATCTCCGGAATGATGTTCTTGCCAAAATCGTTAGA
>CALBGL010000021.1 GCA_937892735.1 uncultured Clostridia bacterium
TTAAAAGAAATGGAGGCGAAGTTGGGATTCCGTTATCCAATACGAATTCCAGAGATTTCTGCTGAGGGGAAAAAGAGGGTAAAACTGGAGATCCTTTTGTTGTGCCTGGGATATAATCTGAATAAACTGCATGGCAAGATCCAAAATGGACGGACAGGAAGCTACCTGTTTGAAGTAAAAAGCGCATAAAAAATGGAAAACCGAGAAGTTTTATTAAAGTACGGCAAAAATCCGGCGTTCTACTCTGAAAACAGAGGAGACACCGGATTTTGAGTTGTAACAAGCGGAAGTGCTACTCAATCATCCATTATTGATGATTTTGCGGCATTCCCTTTCAGGTTTGCTACACGAATAGATAAGAATAATATTCCTTCCAGAATGACAATTCTGCAGTGCTTTTCTCCGTATGATGATTAACTGTGACAAGGATGGCGGCTCTTTTCTAGTTTCTCCAGGATTCCAGCAAAGCAAGATCTTCCGGAGTCGTGATCTTTACGTTGGCATAGGAACCTAGGGTCAGACGAACCGGATGATCCGTGTATCGCTCCACCACCTGCGCATCGTCCGTGCAGGCGGTATCCTGCGCCTGCGCGGCAGCCTGATGGGCGGTAAGAATCAGATTCTTGCGAAATCCCTGCGGGGTCTGGATACTCCAGAGTGAGGCGCGATCGGGCGTCGTGCGGACAAAACCCTGTTCATCCGCGACTTTGATCGTATCTTTGACGGGAACCGCAAGAGCGGCGGCGCCGTATTGCTCTGTCTCCTGCATAATGCGAGATAAAGAAGGCTCATCTAGATGCGGACGCACGGCGTCATGGATCAATACGTGGGTACAGGAAGAGGGCAGAGCCAGAAGACCCTGCAGGACAGATTGCTGACGCGTGGCACTGCCGGGTACCACATGTTTCACCTTAGAAAAGCCCAACTCGAAAGCACGTCTTTGACAAAAGGAAATATCCGCTGGACTCACAGCGAGAACGATTCCCTGAATGCTTTCCCGTTCTTGAAAGATATCCAGTGTATGAAACAGCAGTTCCCGCCCATCACGCATGGGCAGAAACTGCTTTTTAATGGAGGATCCCATACGGCTTCCTGAGCCGGCCGCCGGGATCAATACCCAAAACTCACTCATGATCTTTCGGACTCTTTATACAGAGCACGCCATAGGGTTCCAGATACATGGTATCCTGAGTAGTCTGGCCCGTGAGAAGGTCGGTTCCCGTGGGCAGGGAGTGCACAGATACACGCTGATCGTTAAAATTCAGAAGGAAAATATAACGATATGCATCATCCTCCCGCACATGCTTTTCCACATTCTCCGGAAGGTGGCAGACGGGCAGTCCGAGCGTCTCCGCTGTCTTGAAATAGAGTTTCCGCAGATAACTCTCTTCGGTACGGGCACCGATATAGATCGCATGTCCCTTTCCATAGTGAGAGAACGTTACGGCAGGCATGTCGCGGTAATAATCTTTCTCGTAAGAGGCTAGAACCTCAGCACCCTCGGTATGAAGCACTTCACAGTAATCGCGCACTTCGTAAACGTGGCCATCCTGCGTGCGAATGGCATTGTGTTCCGTCGGATAGATAGAGTCGATTTCTTCGTTCCAGATCTGGAAGACCTCCCGAAGACCGGCACCGGGAAAACCTCCCAGATGTGCCAGCAATGTGTCGTTTACATAGCCAAGCAGGTACGACGCAAGGACTACGCCGCCCTGTGCTACATAGTCCTTGATTTTGGCGCCCAGTTCATCGGTAATCATATAGAACATGGGCAGGATCAGGAGCTTATAGGTGGAAAAGTCTGTCTCGGAAGAGATTACATCCAGGTCGCATCCGGAAGCGGTAAAGGCCTCATAGTGGGAGCAGACGGTCTCTATCATCTCTTTATGTTCGCTCAGGCCGGAAATGAGTTCCACGGCCCAGCGGTTCGGCGTATCCATGACAAGAGCTGCCTGCGCATGAATGCGGGATCCGGCTACGGGAGCGAGTCTTTCCAGATCTTTGCCCAACTGGGCGACTTCCTGGAAAATTCGCGTGCGGTTAGAACCCTCGTGATCGACGACCGCGCCATGGTATTGTTCAAAACTACCACGATTCTTACGGAACTGGAAATACTGGACACTGTCGGAACCACAGGCGATGCTCTGCAAAGAGGAAAGACGATGCACACCCGGACGGCGGATTTTGTTGAACGGCTGCCAATTGACCAAGCCAGGAGCGCTTTCCATGAGAAGGAAGGGCTTGCCTTGCTTGTAATTTCTCATTTGAGAATGGGAAAACGCAGTGACAGCAGCAGTATGTCCCATCGTTTCGCCTGGTCTGTGCCAGAAGGGATAGCTGTCCCAGCTGATCACATCCAGATCCTTGGCCATGGGCGCGTAGTCCAAACCTCCATAGAGATGCATGAAGTTAGTCGTGACAGGAATCTGAGGCGCAAATTCACGCAAGGGTTTGATCTCTTCTTCCATGAAATCCTGTGTATTCCAGGTTGTGAACCGCTTCCAGTCGAGCTGCATAGCCGCCATAGAAGTCTCTCCATTGGTAAAGGGAGGCTCAATTTCTTCAAATGAGGTATAGCGATGGCTCCAGAAAGAGGACCACCAGGCATCATTCAGCTGATCGATGGTCTTGTATTTTTGCTGCAGCCACTCCCGAAAACGGGATGTGCACAGCGGACAATAACAGGCGCCGCCATACTCATTGGATACATGCCACAGGATCAGTCCCGGATGAGAGCCATAGCGCTGGGCCAACCGCGTATTCATCTGTTTTACCTTCTCACGGTATACGGGCGAGGAGGGACAGTGATTGTGACGCACGCCGTGATGATTTCGCTGTCCATAGGAGTCCACGCGCATGGCTTCGGGATATTTCCTGTCGAGCCATGCAGGACGCGCGCCGCTGGGCGTGGCCAGAATGGTATAAATACCGTTTTCATACAGAGTATTGATGCGCTCATCCAGCCAGTCAAACTGATACTGGCCTTCTTCCGGCTCCAGCATGGACCAGGCGAAGATACCCATGGAGACGCAGTTGATATGCGCCTCCTTCATGAGCTCCACATCTTTCTGTAAGATCTCCGGGTATTTGACCCATTGATCCGGATTATAATCGCCGCCATGCAAGAGGGCGGGAATCTTGTCGAATAAAAAATCTTGTTTCATGGGAACCTCCTATCTGTGCTCAGGGAAGGGGCAGAATATCTTCCCATTCCACGTTCCAATCCTTGGGGAATCCAGGGGTTTCTTCTTCGCAGCCATCCCATCCGGCGCACATCAGTCCGACGGCCAGAAGCAGCGCACCGTTACCAGGTAGATAGCAGGGAATGTCCGCACGATCCGCCTGTTTGTTGTGGCCGTTGTTCAGATACACATTCTTGGAAGAGTCATAGAGCAGGCATTCTACCGCAGTCTGGGGCAGACCCAGTCTGGCAGCGCACATAGCCAGCATCGGGAAATCCCATCCCCAGATCTCGTCCATCCGCCATCCGCCAGTCAGCACCTTTTTCAGCGTGTTCTCCATGATTGCGGAATCGATGCTCTTGCCGGGGAGCATCCCCATGGCGGCAACCATGGAAGGATGGTCGCGGTTAAAGAGTTCCGTATAGGTATCCGGGCAGTTTTCATGCGCCAGATACAGACCCTCTTTGACAGGAGCCGGCGCCATATAGGAAGCTATCCGTTCCCATTCCTCGTTGATGGGCTCGCCGAGGCGCTTCAGCCATTCATTGGCGGTATGCAGGCCATAGGCCCAGTATTCCAGCTCGTATGGCGGATTCATGACAATATTGGGTTTATGATTCCCCTGAGAGGGAATCATGCCGGGACCAAGCACATAGCACTTGCGGTCTTCATCCCAACGGACGTAATCTGCCATAAACTCTGCCGTCTTCAGAACGATTTCCAGGTAACACTCTAATACATCCCGCGTAGGACACGCACGGTAGATCAGTTCGGCATAGTATAACGGATGCGGCTGCTGCCAGATCAGAAGCGGGCCAATGGGAGAGGGACTGTCCACACCGGAGGCATCGGTCATCTTGGGCCAGCGAGCACCCTTATACCCCTGTGAAGAAGCCAGTTCTATAGCCTTGGGAAGAATGGACTGATAGTACCACAGACTCTTTTTCAGCAGCTCAGGACGGCCCCAGCTGGCAAAATGAGCAGCATGCCAATAGTGCATCTCCAGATGGAACTTGCCGTACCAGCTGTTCATGACCAGACCGGTCTCCTGAGGCGGCAGAGAACCGGAACAGTTGATCGCGGTCTGATATTGCGAGAGGATGATGCGGCGCATGAGCTCCGTCCCCTGGGCTCCGCCATTGGGGATATTCACAAATCCGCCGTGAGTCCAGAAATGTTCCCAGTGCTTTTTACAGGCCATGAGAGACTCTTGTATCGACGGAATCTCCTGTGGTGCCGGCTTCTGTGTGAATACGAGCCGCAGTTCCAGGGTATCTGCCACAGTGGTGATCTCAAAATGATGAGCGCCGCGTTCTTCCACGTATCCGTCAGCATCCGGGAGCAGTGTCACAAAATACCGATCCGCGTCGATCATACGCAAGATCTCGGTACGATCCTCGTCTCTGCGCGTAATGACACTCTTGTGAGAGTCTGGAGAGGTCCACTCCGCACCGGTACGACTAGGTGAGGGCGCAGGAAAGTCCAGAATCAGCTTTAAGCCTTCCTGCAGCAGAGAAGAACGAATCGAAACCGAAAGCATATCCAGGGCCGGATGCACCCAGGTGCATACCTCAACGCTTTTTCCATGATACGTAAAGCGGCTGTCGATCGTACCCTCCCACAGGTTCAGACGCTGATAAGGGCTCTCGATCTCCGTTTGTTCCGGTACAGGCTGATCTCCGGGAAAAGCGAAAGCCAGACGTCCCATATGAAACTTATGGGGGTTCTGGCGCAGCCAGTCGAATTCCGTTTTCTGAAATCCGGGTTTTGTGACATAGGGAACATCCCGTTTTCCATTCGAATACAGCGTCCGGGCCATCAGATGATAATCAAATCTCTCCTGATCTTTTTTATACGGCGTGGTATGCCATCCCCACTGTGCCTGGGTCAGAAGGGGAATACCGGGCTCGTGAAAGCGACTGAAAGTCTGAAGTCCTGTCATATCCGCATTGAAGGCGAATTCGCCATTGCCCACGCTGAAGGGAGAATAGGCGTCCCATACGGTGTTGACCGGGGAATACTGTTCTACAACGGCCTTACGATTGATTTTTGCCATAGGTGAAACATCCTTTCTATACATTAAGAAGTTACCCTCATTATACCAAATCCAGGAAGAAAGGTAAATACAAAAGTTAAGAATTGACAAAACAGAAAGACCGGGCTACAATGAAGAAAAAATGCGAAAGGGCGAAGGATATGTCGGATAAAAGGTTTTTGGTATGCGAACAAAAGAGTACCTATTGGCTGCTCATCATGGCGGCAGGGATGATGGGAGCGTATACGTTTAATCTCCGGGGCGGGGTTTTCTGCAACGCGCAGACAGCCAATATCGTGATGATGTCCATAGCCTTTGGAAAAGGCAGGCTGGGAGAGGGCGTGTATTATCTGATTCCCATTTTTGCCTACATGCTGGGAGCCTGTGTATCGGAGATTCTGCCATCTCCGCTGAGGAAGCTGGGATATGTGCGATGGGATACGTGCCTTATCGGAATCGAGATCGCAGTCCTTTTAGGAATCGGTTTTATACCGCTTCACGTGCCCCATCAAATCGTGCAGATCCTGGTCAATTTCATCGCATCCATGCAGTATAATACCTTCCGGCAGGCCGAGGGTATTCCGATGGCAACCACGTTCTGTACGAATCATGTGCGCCAGGTCGGGGTTGGCGTGGCAAAGTGGATGCGCAAAAGGGATCGTGTGGGCTTTCTGCGTGGCATGCTGCATCTTCTCATGCTGGTGGGTTTCTTTACCGGGGGTGTACTGCTCACTTTCTTTTGCGATCCTTTGCAGGAGAAAGCCATTTGGATCGCTCTGGTTCCTCTCGTCATTATTTTTGTCAGAATGATTCATGCGGATCTTGGATCCGAACAGGGCATGTTGGAACAAAAACCGGGAGGGCACTAAGTTTTCGTGAGAAAAGACTTGTTTTTTGTTTCATTGTAGGCTATGATAAAGAAAGAATCCGGATTACCGGAAATCAACCATAATATGGAGGGGCATATGAGTAAGTATCCTGAGAAAAAAGTAAAAAACCAGTGGTATAAAAAGGTCTGCGACAGTGTCATGGCCAGAAACGAGCTTTTGAGCAAGGTCTGGGCCTATGAGTACGGCGTCATCTGGAACGGTATGGAAGGTGTATGGCGGTTTACGGGAGATTCCCGATACTTTGACTATATCAAGAACAGCGTGGATACCTTCGTCAGCGAGGACGGATCCAGCGTGCGGGGATATAAGCGAGAGTCCTATAACGTGGATCTGGTCAATGATGGGAAACAGCTTCTGATGTTGTATGCGGAGACAAAGGATCCCAAGTACAAGAAGGCGGCAGATATGTTTAGAGATCAGTTCCGAGAGCATCCGCGTACTTCAGAGGGCGGGTTCTGGCATAAGCAGATCTATCCCTGGCAGATGTGGCTGGACGGAATCTACATGGCGTCCCCGTTCCTGGCGAGATGTTTGATGAGCCGGAACTTTTCGATGACGTGGTCAATCAGGTGCGTTTGATCTACAAGCATACGGTTGATCCGGATACCGGTCTCTGCTATCATGCTTGGGACGAGAAGCGTGAGCAGTTTTGGGCGAATCCGGAGACAGGGTGGTCTCCTCATTTCTGGGGACGGGCTATGGGCTGGTTCATGGCAGCCATGGTGGATATCTTGGATTACCTGCCGCAGGATCATGAGGGCAGGAAGGATATCATTCAGATCTTCAACGAGTGTACCGAAGCGCTGTTCAAAGTACAGGATCCGGAGAAGCTTTGCTGGTATCAGGTGCTGGATCAGGGAGACCGTCCGGGCAACTATTTGGAAGCATCGGCGTCCTGCATGTATGTGTACGCTTTCGCGAAGGCGATTCGAAAGGGATATTTACCGGATTCCTATAAGGATCAGGTGAAGAGAACCTATGCGGCACTGATCGAGCAGTTCATTGAGGAGACGAAGGACGGCCTGGTCAATGTGAATAAAATTGTGCAGGTGTCTGGCTTGGGCGGAGAAGGAAAACGGGATGGATCCTTTGCCTACTATATGAGCGAGCCGATTATCAGCAATGATGGAAAGGGCGTAGGTGCTTTTATTGGAGCGAGTCTGGAAGTTGAAGAATTGATGAAATAAAGGAGTAGAGAGATGAAGACAAGAATTGGGGTCATCGGCACGGGATGGCGTGCCGGTTTTTTTCTGCGGGCAGCGAAAATGCTGCCCCAGCAGTTTGAAGTCAGCGGAGTAGTCTATCATTCGGAGGCAGGGAAGGAATGTGCCGGTGTATGGGGAGTTCCGCTGTTTGCGTCTCCTGAACGGCTGGTGCAGGAGACAAGGCCGGATTACGTCGTGGTATCCGTTTCTCGCAAAAGCGGCGCGGCACGCCAGATTTCAGCGCAGTTGGCCGAGATGGGGGTGCCGGTCCTGATGGAGACGCCGCCGGCCGACAGCCTGGAAGATTTAACAGAGTTTTATAAGCAGTGCGGACAGGCAAAGATCCAGGTGGCAGAGCAGTATCAGTTTCAGCCCATGATCGCGGCACGGCTGGCAGTCGCAGCCTCCGGGCAGATCGGACAGGTATATCAGACGCGTTTCCAGCTGCCCAATGGATACCATTCCATCAGTGTGCATCGTAAGGTGCTGGGGGTTGGTATGGCATTGCCCAGAGTTTGGGGCGCACAGTATGTACATCAGAGGATGAGCGCGCCGGGTCGCGACGGGGATCCGGCGTCCGAGGAAATGATCTCAGTCAAGCAGATGGTTTTCCATCTGGATTATGGGGAAAAGCAGGCATTCAATGATCTAGAGGGAGACCAGTGTCGTGCGTGGATTCGCCGGGAGCATTATAATATCCGAGGAGACCAGGGAGAGGTCTACGACGACGAAGTCTATTATATGGAAGATTTTCTGACTCCCGTACACTATTCGTTGGAACGCATGATGACCGGAGCCGGGACCAATCTGGAAGGATCCTTCTTGCGAGGCGTACGAGGACAAAAGGGATGGGTCTATGAGAATCCATTCCGTCCGGCGCGTATGTTTGATGATGAGATCGCGGTGGCGACTTGCATGCAGAAAATGGCAGAATACGTACAGGGTGGTCCGGATTTTTACAGTTTGGCGGAAGCTATGCAGGATCGATATCTGGCGCTGCTCACGGTCCAGTCCGCTAAGGAAGGAAAGGTTCTGGAGGCCAGCCCCCAGATTTGGATGAAATGAGGAGGGATTTCAGTTGATTTTGATTCAAAATGGTATCGTCTATACGATGACCGCGGAGGAGCCTGTACGGGTGGATCTCCTGGTAGAAGACGGAAAGATCCAGAGAATAGAATCGGCCATCACGCCGCAGGCGGGCTGGCAAGTGATTGATGCGGCAGGACTCAGAGTCTATCCTGGTTTTATTGATGCGCATTGTCATTTAGGAATGTCCGAAGAGGCCATTGGGTTTGAAGGCAATGATGTGAATGAGGCGACAGACCCTGTCACACCGCAAATTCGAGCGATCGATGGATTTAATCCCACGGACCGAGCGGTGACAGAAGCCTGCAGCGCCGGCGTCACCTGCGTGGCAACAGGGCCGGGATCGGCCAATGTTGTGGGAGGCCAGTTTGCTGCGATCAAAACCTATGGCAGGCGAGTGGACAAGATGATTGTCAAGGCGCCGCTGGCCATGAAGGTGGCCTTTGGAGAAAATCCAAAACGCGTCTATAACAATAAGCAGAAGATGCCTTCTACGCGTATGGGCACGGCAGCGATGCTGCGTCAGACGTTGACAGAGGCCATTAACTATATGAAGAAGCGAGAAAAAGATCCAGATACGCCGGTGGATTTCAAGTTGGAGCCTCTGATTCCGGTATTGAAACGAGAGATACCCCTGAAAGCCCACGCGCATAGAGCAGATGATATTTTTACAGTGATTCGAATCGCTCGGGAATTTCATCTTCGTTTTACGCTGGATCATTGCACAGAGGGGCATCTGATCACGGAAGAATTAGCGGAGGAGAATGTACAGGCCATCATCGGACCTTCCTTTGGCAGCCGTTCCAAATTCGAATTGACGAATAAGACGTTCGATACGCCGAAGGCGCTCTATGAGGTGGGGATTCCTTTCGCTATCATGACGGATCATCCTGTGATCCCCTGCCAGTATCTGCCGCTCTGTGCGGCATTGTCGCATAAGGCGGGGCTGCCGGCGATGGAAGCCGTGAAAGCCATCACGATTCGCGCGGCGCAGATTCTGGGTCTGGAAGATCGGATCGGATCCCTGGAAGTGGGAAAAGACGCGGACATAGTTTTATATGCAGGAGATCCCATGGAGGATATAGAAGCGCACTGTGTGATAACGATCGTGGATGGGAAGATCGTATCGGATCGGCGGGGTGCATGATGGCAGCGCAATTCCAAAATGATTGGCAGGAACTTCTGCAGCCAGAGTTTCAGAAGGAGTATTATCTGCGATTGCGAGAGTTCCTAAAGCAGGAGTATCGCACCCGAACCATTTATCCCGATATGTATGATATTTTTAATGCCATGCATTTTACGGCCTATGAGGATGTGAAAGTCGTGATTCTGGGCCAGGATCCCTACCATGGGCCAGGTCAGGCACATGGATTGAGTTTTTCTGTGAAGCCCGGTATCGCGGTGCCTCCGTCTCTGCAGAATATCTACCAGGAGCTTGCCAATGACCTGGGATTAAAGATTCCGCATACAGGTTACTTGAAGAAATGGACAGATCAGGGCGTATTGCTCCTGAACGCGGTCTTGACGGTGCGTGCGGGCATTGCCAATTCTCATCGGGGAATGGGATGGGAATATTTCACCGACCATATCATTACGTTGTTAAATGAGAGGCAAAAGCCGGTGGTTTTTTTGCTATGGGGCAGAAATGCACGCGAGAAAAAGGCACTGATCACGAATCCTCAGCATCTGATTCTCGAAGCACCACATCCCAGTCCGCTATCGGCCTATCATGGTTTCTTCGGATGTCGGCATTTTTCGAAGGCAAATGCGTTTCTGGAACGACACGGCATGACGCCGATCGATTGGCAGATCGAGGATGAATAAATAAGAAGGTTCAGGATTCTCCGAGCCTTCTCCGTCCCCGGGAACCTTGCAGTTAAGCCATTTTTGTGTTATAATCCCCCTTTACGAAAGGGGGATTTCTATGGAAGA
>CALBGL010000022.1 GCA_937892735.1 uncultured Clostridia bacterium
ACAATTAGGAACTGCCCTTCCTCGTTTTATACGCTATCCCACATTTTTGTCCTCTCCGAGTTTTTCAGTTTGCGTATAATTCAGTTGCTAAAGAACCTCCGCCCCTCAATTTATACGCTAGCCCACATTTTCGCCCTCTCCGAATTTTTCTGTTGGCGTACAATTAGGAACTAGCCGCCCGCAGTTTATACGCTAGCCCACGATTTCATCTGCATCGAATTTTCATTTTGTGTATAAAAAGTTGTCCCGAAGAACCAGCCTTCTCCCCCCCCTCTCATAATCCGTCTGCAGGGATGGAAACGTCGCAGAAAAGGCTGTCCGCCAAAACAACTATCCGAAGAGAAGACTAGGCGAGAAAAGAACTCGGTGAAAAGGAACTAGGTAAGGAGAGTGGCAATATGAAAAAGGGCCGCAGTATGCGGCCCCAATATCCTCTTCTTAACACGCGATTTCTACTTTTCAAATTCCTCTCTATGCTTCTGGAAAAAGTCGTAATACGTCCGAATATTGGCCAGTTCTGTCCATTTCTGCACCCGCGCGGGATCACCGTCCAGATTATAGACTCGCGCCGCCTTCATGGCGAGCAGAAACGGAGAATGGGTGGAGAGCACCAATTGGCATCCGAAAAATCGCACCGACTCCTCCAAGAAATGTGCCAACTCCTGTTGTCTTTCGGCGGACAGACTGTTCTCCGGCTCATCTAATAAATACAGGCCATCCTCTTTGATTTTTTCCGTAAAATATAAAAGAGCACTTTCCCCATTGGAATGTTCACGCACATTCTTCACGTTGTTATCCCGTGCATAGCGGGACTGCGTATGACTGCGGGCCTGATTCATTTTGCGTAGCCGGTCATAATCATCCAAACTGCGCAATTGAAAGGCACTGTATTTCATCTCCATGTATTCATCCAGAAGTTCTTCTCGTTTTCGGTCAATCCCTTCATTCATGGAGCGCAGGTTCAGCATAAAATCAAAGACATCATCACTGGTCAGGATCGCCATCCTCGCCGGCGTTTCCTCGCCTGGTGTATACGAGCAAAGCCCCACGTAATCGTCCCAAAAGCTGCTGCGATTGTAGAGCCCTTCGCGTTCCATACCCAAGCGGCTCGCGATCACATTGAGCGCGGTTGTCTTTCCGGAACCATTGCCGCCATACAAGATGGTGATCGGTGCAAATTCCACGGTATGCAATCCGGTCTTCGGCAATACCTGAAAGGGATAATAGGTATTGTAGCAATTGAGTTTCGTATGCAGCGCGTGAGAAAATTCCGCGTCCGCATCTGGAAACGTAAAATCAGTCAAATATCTTGCCATAACAAGTCACTTCCTCTGGCGGCACCTTGTGTTCTCCCACCATTTTCTCCATCCAGACCATGTCATACCATCGGTCAAACTTGTAACCACACTGATGGAACTCTCCAATCAGACGGTACCCCATGTGCTCATGAAACCGGATGCTGTCTTTACTCAAGTGAGGATCCACTTCCTGCCTTGGGCTGGCGATACAGGCATAGAGATTAAGAATGCCCTGTGCTTTGAGGCACTGTTCCAATTTCTCGTACAGGCGTCTGCCCACGCTCTGTCGATGCGCCCCCCGCGCCACATAGATTGAAGTCTCTACCGCCCAGTCATAAGCACGGCGTCCTTTAAAGGGGCCTGCATAGGCATATCCGACGATTCCCTCTGTCGAGACAGCCACCAAGTACGGATATCTCTCCCTCGTATACCGAATTCTCTCCTGAAACTCTGCCAGGGAAGGCACTGTATATTCAAACGTAATCGCTGTTTCCTCTACATAGGGTGCGTAGATGGCAAGCAGCTCCTCTGCATCCTCTGGCTCCGCCAGCCGGATCTCCATTTCTTCCATAAGTTCCTCCTCTAACGGCTCTCCGTGGCCAGACGACGAACGATGGTTTCCATCTCGTCCATCTTCCTCTCCATGTCCGCGGCTAAGGCAAACTGCGCGCGGCATCGTTCCAGATTCTGTCCTGGATGATGAATCTTAAAATACGTATCGTTCTCCAATGCGTCCGCTAGGAATCGAATACCGCATTCTAAGGTCATCAGCAGCGCTCCCAGTGGAAGCAGGCGGATCTCCTCGTCAATAAGACATTCTCCGGCGCCTTGCATATAGCCTCTGGCGAATGCCTCAAATAAGGCGAGATCCAGCTTCATATGAGCCAGATCCGTGGTATCCTCTGGTCGTGTTGCCGCACCAAAACGTATGGCATCGCCAAAATCATACAGGCTGGATCCTGGCATGACAGTGTCCAGATCGACCACACATACCCCACGCCCCATCTCCGGATCCATCAACACGTTATTGACCTTAGTGTCATTATGCGTTACTCGCAGCGGCAGACGCCCTGCCTCTAAAGCTTCTATAATCTGTCCATATAGATGATTTCTCTCCTGTGCAAAAATCAGCTCTTGTTCACAGTATACTGCAAGATGGCAGATGTCACGGTCCGCCGCCTGCTCTAATGCCTGGTAACGTTTGGGTGTATGATGGAAATCAGCGATGACCTCATGGAGTGTTTCGACAGGATACGCAGATAAATCCGCCAGGAATCGTCCAAAGGCTTCGCCCGCATTCTGAAACACACGTGGATCTGTAAAACGCTGATAGGTCACTGTATGGGAAATAAACGGATACAGCCGCCAGTAACGACCTTCTTCGTCCCGATCATATAACGCGCCGGAGCGAGTGGGAATCACCCGGAGCGTCTCTCGCTCCGGATCTCCGCCTCTCCGAGCAATCTGAACTCTCAAATACTCCGTCACTCGCTGAATATTCTCCATCAGCCAGTCCGGCCTCTGAAACACATGCGTATTGATCTGCTGCAGTAAAAAACTTCGCCCATCCGTCAGATCGATCCGATATGAGGCATTGATATGCCCCTCCCCATAGGCCTCTTCCCGCAGAACCACACCGTCGATCTGGAAACGCTCTGACAGATTCATCGCTGTGTATCCGCCTTTTCCGGAAGATGCTCCTGCAACCATGTCAAAAGATCCTGATAGACCTTTTCCCGATCCCGCTCATTGAGCGGCTCATGCCGATAATCCGGATACAGTGTCAGTGTCAGATCTTTCACACCCGCATTTTGCAATCTCTTAGCCACCTTACGCGGCCCCTTGCCATAACTGCCCACTGGATCCTCCTGTCCGCTTACCAAATAGACCGGCAAATCTTTAGGCACCTGATAGGCCCAGGAAGGCATGGAAACAACCTGCAGCACATGTAAGAGATTGCGAAAGCCCGATAACGTAAAAATAAACTGACACATAGGATCCGCCGTATACGCCTGCACCGTCTTAGGATCGCTACTGATCCAGTCGCTATCCGTCGCTGGGTCCGTGATTCTTCGATTGTAGCTGCCAAATACCAGTTTCTGCAGGCCCGGAGAGCGATAGCGCTCTCCCTTCACCACCATCAAGAGACGAACCAAAAGAAGTGCCGCGGCCGTCGGAATCATGCCCACTCCGCTGCTGGTTCCCATGATGATCGCGCCCGCGATCTCCTGTCCATACTGCGTCAGATAGGCGCGGCCCAAAAATGATCCCATACTGTGTGCCAGCAGGAAAATCGGCAGGCCCGCATGGAGCTGCTGCATACGCCTTGTCAACGTATGCATATCCTTGACCATATTCCGCCATCCGTCTTTACCGCCCATATATCCATAACCATTCTCGTCCGCCGCCGTACGTCCATGCCCCAGATGATCGTTACCGCATACGATCCAACCCTGCTCAACCATAAACTCAATAAAAGGTTCATATCGTTCCAGATATTCACACATCCCATGCGCGATCTGTAGGATCCCCCGCGGTCTATCTACCGCAGGTATATAAATATAATACGTGACAATTTGTCCAGAAGATCTACTAGGAAATCGTCCCATTTTTTTCTGATATTCCACGGCCAGTCCCTCCTTTCTTCTGTTTACTTTTCCAGTCCTCCCACGATACGTTCCAAAACCCCTGCCTCCAGAGGATTGGGCAGTTCTGCGATGGCAAGTGCCTCCACAAAGTCCTTTCCACCGGCCTGACACAGCCGCAAATACTGCCGCCAGGCGCCCTTGTAATCTTCATCCATCTTTACCTTAAAAGCCAACGCACAGCTCTGCGCCAGACAATAATCAATATAGTAAAATGGTACTTGGAAAATATGTCCCTGCCGCTGCCAATAGCCTCCGTTCTCCAGGAAATCATCCCCCTCATAATCCAGATGCGGTTTATACTCTTTTTCCAACATGCTCCATACCGCCTTGCGCTCCTTTGGACTCATGTCGGGATTCGCATATACGATGTGCTGAAACTCGTCCACCATGCATCCATAAGGAATGAAACAGATGGCTTCCATCAAATGCATCTTGATATAATCGTCCGCCCGATCCCCATAGAACAGCTTCATCCAAGGTTCCGTGAAAAACTCCATAGACATCGAATGAATCTCGGCTGTCTCCATGGTCAGATCCCGCTCTGCCGGCATCCCTTTCCGCTGCAGATATCCCTGAAACGCGTGTCCGCATTCATGCGTCAGCACATCCGTATCGCCGCTGGTTCCATTGAAGTTAGCAAACACAAAAGGTGACTGATAAACCGGCAGGAATGTCATATATCCGCCCGCCTTTTTATCCTTATACCCTAACACATCGAACAATTCATTCTCCATCATGAAATGAATGAATTCCGAGGTTTCCGGCGAGAGTTCTTCATACATTCGGATTCCGTTCGCAAGGATCTCTTCCGGTGTGCCCATGGGCTTCGGATCTCCCTGGGCGAAATGTACCAATTCATCACAATAATACAGATGAGAGACACCCAGATCCTTCCGCCTCTCCTCGTGAAGGCGCTCTGCCAATGGAACGATATGCTCCTTGACCTGTCTACGGAATTCCTCTACCTGCTTCTGTCCATAGCAACTGCGATTCATCCGCAGGTACCCCAGTGGAATATAATTGTCAAATCCCAATCGCTTCGCCTGTTCCGTACGATTCTTCACCATCTGATCATAAATCTCATCCACCTCATCACTGATCGATGCCAGGAATGCAGACATCTTGCGGCAGGCCCTGCGCCGAACTTCCTGATCCGGATCCGTCATATACTTGCGCAGCAACGATAGATTCAGGATCTCTCCCTCCCAATCAATTCGCGCGCTGGCGATGAGCTTGTCATACCGAGAAATCAGCGCGTTTTCCTCCTGCACCAGATCGACGATCTTCTCATGATACGAACGCTGGAACATATCCATATTGGCGACAGCCATGCGACCCAATTTCTGCACAAATACATCGCGATATGGCGAGGATACCACCAACGCCGCCAGCTTCTGCGTCTCATTATTGATGAGCGGACGAATTTCATCATAGTACTTCTGCTCTTCTTCATAAAAAGAGTCTTCCATGTGAATATCGTTTCGAATCGAAGCCAGTGTCATCTGTGTCTCAAACCGATCCATATCCTCCATAGCCTTCCGATAAGCCTGGTACTGCCCCTCCCCATCTTCCGCCTGCGTAAAGGCCCAGATGTGTCCCTGCATCGTCTCCCGGATTTCCTCCCAGGTGACTCTTTTGTATGGCATTTCACTGAATTTCATTAACACCCCTCCTGCTTTCGGAGTTTGACGCCCTCTGGCGGCAAACTCATGGCGTGGCTCTGTTGCTCTTCTATATACAAAGCTGCCTTGCCACGCCTATTGTACCATAAGCACAATCCACCTTCGGAGTTTGATGCCCTCTGGCGGCAAACTCATGGCGTGGCTCTATCGCTCTTCCGTATAGAAAGCTGCCTTGCCACGCCTATTGTACCATACTTATTTCCAGGATTCAAGAATGGAACCCTCGCAAAGAAACCAAATCCTTCGACAGAAAGGTTATGTCCAGCGCCTTCTTGCCGCAATCCAGCCAGCAAGCCCCAGAATCATCCACAGACCATACGCCCAAAATCCGATCCCCGTTTCAAACAGCATCCAGCCACTCATAGCGCCCGCGGGACTCACAATTTGCATACCCGTTACACCGACATACCCTAAAAACGCAGGCACTCCGAAGAGAATCACCGCCGCACCTTGTCCCACACTGATTTGCTTACACCATCCCGATATACACAGGATGAGTCCCGCCACATTCCATACCGTTACCAAACGTAGCACGAACAATATCCCATACAGTCCTGCCAGACTGATTGCACGCGGCATTTCTCTGAAATACCCCACGCTGGCTGCCGGAGCTGCCCAAATCCCTACCGGCAGAGCCTGCATCAA
Organism: uncultured Clostridia bacterium; assembly: GCA_937892735.1. Classification (GTDB taxonomy): domain Bacteria; phylum Bacillota; class Clostridia; order Lachnospirales; family Bianqueaceae; genus Faecimorpha. The sequence goes on from CALBGL010000022.1 coordinate 6,274, forward strand.
CTGCCTCGCTTCTACGATCGTATATAACACCACGCAAAGACCCGAGAGTCCGATGACTGCCCATGCTTTTGCTCGCCATAATGGAGAACGCCCCCTATAGGCAGCACGTACCATATTTCTGACACCATTTTCCTCTTCCGAAGCCTGTATCCCGCCCAGTGTGACAACCGCCTATAGAATACGCCTGTTCGCTTGTCCTGTATCCATCCAGAACATAACGTATCCCATTATAAGTTCCAGAATTAGAACCAGAAACCGCAAACACGAACAGCGGCACGGTAAGGAATAGCGGCGTGAGATCGACCTGCTGGACACCCTGGACAACATCGACATGAAAGCCATGCGGGAGGAACCGGAAGCCGGAACTTTGGCCAATATAGAAAAACCGCCGTACAGGTTTCCCCATACGACGGCAGACGGTTTATTTGCTGAACAAGTCGCTGTGCGACCCGGTACGAGCCAGCGTCAAAACCAGCACATCATCCTCGATACGGTAAATGAGCAACCAGTCCGGGAGAATGCGACATTCCCGATGGCCCACCCAATCGCCGGACAGATCATGATCGTGGTTTTTATCCGGCAGCGGTTCCCCCATCGACAGCAACGCCACGACCTGTTCTAGCAATTCGATTTTCAGGCCGCGCTTGATTGCCCGTTTGTAGTCTTTCTTAAAGCCGATTGTGTACTTGACGGTGTACTTTGTTTTTCTCATTTTTTCAGGTCGGCAAACAACTCGTCAAGGTCATTGTAGCCTTTTACAGATGGGTCTTTTGCAATCCTCTCCGCTTCCAGCATGGCAGCAATCGTTTTCTTGTTCGGCTGTTCCAGCTTCACTTCAAAAGGAATGCCGCCTTCGCGAAGCGACTGGCGCACGAAAATATTAAACGCCGTAGTCAGGTTCATGCCCAGCTCATTGAAAAGAGCGTCGGCCTGTGCTTTCAAATCCGCGTCCATGCGGATACTGATGTTTGTGGTATTTCCAGCCATATCATCAACCCCTTTCTGCTGGTACTTTTAGTATATGCCATTTGCACGAAGAAAACAATACTTTGCACGAACATTTAACAGTAAATTCATGGAAGGAGGTCACTGTATGAAGCAGATTATTTTGTCCGTCACCGTCCATATGAATATCGACCTGCCCTTTAAAACTGCGCCGCGACCTGGTTTTGCTCGTCCATGCCCGCGGCGCCGCTTCCAAAGAACAAGTCTATCACAATACCGCCTTTCGGACAGCCCTGATGTCATGACTATAACCATGGCCAAAACAGCCACCGTCATACTCTTCTTCAGCATCGCTACTCCCTTTCCCTGCGATGCTGAAATCTACTTTTTAATTTACTCCTCTTTAAAATATTCTCTTTAACTTAGTTTTATCTTAACATATCGCATTTCTGCCGACTATTCCGTATAAAATTTATATGATTTTTCTTCCCCTTTCAAGATTTTATTGATAATACAAATTCACTTATTTTCGTATCACGGGCACTCTCCTTCCCTGCTCCAAATCGTAAATATTTTCTTAATATTCAGATTTTTAACAGCCAAGTTCCAAAAAAGAACGATTATATAGAGTAAAGACACAAAGGAGGAGACCCATGAATCTGAATGTTTATGAACTGATCGAGAAGAAGAACTGTCTTGAGGCGCAGCTGCGAACAATGCCTCCAGGCAGCCTGCTGATACGTGGACGCTACGCATATATCCAGTTTTCGGATGCCAACGGAAAACAGCGGCAGCGCTATGTCCGCAGGAAGGATATAGCCCAAGTGCAAAAACAATATAACGCAAAAGTGGATCTTTTGCAGCGTTTAAAATGCATTTACGAAGAACTGCAACAGTTTTCCCCCGCCGAACGCGCAAAGGCCTCTCGCGCGTATTCCGAAAAACAAAAGGCGCGACAAATCGCCGACGCCCATCCCTACGGAAACCATCGAAAACACCTAACGATTCGCGGCGAATACGTTGCCTCCAAGTCCGAACTCGCATTAGCCGACTACTTATTCTTGCACCATATTCACTATGATTATGAGAAACCCCTCAAACTTGGGAGAAAAACATATTATCCCGATTTCACTCTTTACGTGCATGATACCATCATTTATGTCGAATATCTGGGGATGCTGCACGACACCCAATATTGTTTCAACAACAAGATTAAGCTCATGCATTACCAGAATCATGGCATCCTCGAAGGCTTCAATCTCCTTTGCTTTCGAGAACATGATGGCATCCTCGACATGCAGCATATAGATAACTGTTTCCGTTCCTGGGGCATCATTGAAAAAGACTGGGATAAAATTGTAACGAAGCGTCAGAACCGCATCGCCAAGCTGAAACAACAACGGCACACATTCTTATAATTACCCCTCCCAGTTTTGTTACATCTGTAGTATCTGCCGAGCAGTATAATGGGAAACTGCCGCATATCATTCCCGCCCACACATACTTTTCCCATTATCTCATCCCGGTTTTGTTACAGCCGTAATATCTGCCGAGCAGTATAATGGGAAACTGCCGCATATCATTCCCGCCCACACATACTTTTCCCATTATCTCATCCCGGCTTTGTTACAGCCGTAATATCTGCTGCATAATATAACGGGAAACTGCCGCATATCATTCCGCCCACACATACTTTTCCCATTATCTCATCCCGGCTTTGTTACAGCCGTAATATCTGCTGCATAATATAATGGGAAACTGTCGCATATCATTCCGCCCACACATGCTTTTCCCATTATCTCATCCCTGTTTTGTTACAGCCGTAATATCTGCCGCATAATATAATGGGAAATCGCCGTATGTCCTTCCCTCCCATATAAAAAGAACGCTGCCATACCGGCAGCGTCCTGATTGTTTCTACTTACCCTTCTTTTTCTGCATAAACAGCTTTCTTTTCGTCGATCATCTCTTGACCGCCGATATTCAGCCATTCCTGTACATAACTGTCCCATATGGAGTCAAAGGCATCCGGCGAAGCCATGATACTATTTACATACAGTTCTGCCTGCTTTGCGTCCAGATCGGTCTGATAATTGGTCTGCGCCATAATCTCCTGACCAAAGGGATACGGCGTATAACCCCCGATGATACCGATCTGCAGGTTCTGCTCACGGATCGTCTTGGTGAAATCAGGCAGAGATGCGACTACGGTCGCATTGTTGATCGTCTCGTCCGGATCTCCATTGTACATCAGCGCGTAGTCCGACAGATTCTGATAATCCAGATGGATGTCTGTTGGAATTCCATCAACCAACGTATAGTTCTCACCCTCAAAGCCATAACGCAGCACCTTATCATTGTCATAGTCCGCCAGAAAATCCATGTACATCACAGTCTCATTGACTACTTCACTAAATATGGGAACCATACAGATGATAGCGGTCGGCGGATAATTCTGCTGCATCATCTCGCCATATACATTCTCTAGTTTCAGCGCCACAACTTCTGCATCCGGATTATTCTCATGCAGCGCCTCCAGGCCCGCGCCCACATTGACCTGCCACCAGCTGTCGTCAGTCCAGTACCCGGTACGATTCGCCGTCACGTATTCGATCTTACGAGTAGTATCGGCCTGTGTACCATAATCGGGATCCATCAATCCTTCATTATAACACTTGTTCAGCCAGCGGAAGCCTTCCTTCACACCCGCCCACAGGAACTCGGGCTCACAAGCGATCTGTTCGTCTGTAATATTGGCCGCGTCCATGAACGCGTCGCGAATGCCGGTCACGGAACGCGACTGGTTACCAGAACCGCTCATACCCATCGCGAAGATCTGCTGTCCGGTCTGATCCACATCCGCATCCCTAAACTGCACCAACGCGTCGTACAGCTCATCAATATTCATCGTATAGAAACCATTCTCGTCGGTACGCAGCTCAATACCCAGCTTATCACACCAATCCTTACGAATATAGTGTCCTGTGATATCTCGGGCCGCGCGCTTCGCATAGACAGCATACTGCACACCCTCATACTGTCCATACGGCAGGCATTCTGCCAGATTCGCCGTGATATTGGGGCCATAGTTCGCGATTGCCTCATCCAGCGGCGCTAAGCCGCCCTGCTTCGCGAAATTATAATATACGGAATCGGTATAGGTAAATACCAGATCCGGCGCCTCCTTAGAAGCCATCAGTGCGTTCAGTTTATTCACTTCCTCTGAACGAGGAATCGCATAGAACTCCACATTGATGTTATTGGGAGCTCCAAATGTCTCGTTAATCCAGTCGATATAACGGTTATCTGTTACACTTCCGAACTCCTCCGTTGTCGTTCCGCGATCGAAGACGCTGATGACAATCGTCTTCTCCTCACCAGACGGCGTATCCCCCTGATTATCCTCTCCCGTTTGAGAGGTACCGCCTGCCGAGGAGTTTTTGCTCCCGCTGGAATCGCCATCTCCGCTGCATCCTGCCAACGTTGACAGAATCACGATCAAACACAACAGCAATGACATCCACTTTTTCATTCTTCTTTCCTCCTTTAATGAATAAATTTTCTATGCCAATCAGCCCTTTACGGAGCCAATCATGACACCTTTCACAAAATACTTCTGCAGCCACGGATACACCAGCAAAATAGGAACCATGCTGAATACCAGACATGCTGACTTAATCGTATCAGCGACTAAGACCGCCTTCGCTTCTGGTGTATCATTAATCATTTCATCTGCCGCGGAATACGCCGTAATGATCTGACGCAGACGCAACTGTAAGGGATACTTATCCTCATCATTGATATAAAGCAGCGCGTCACTAAATCCATTCCATCGAGATACGGCGTAGAACAACGCCAATGTCGCTATCATCGCCTTAGACAGCGGCAAGATAATCCGTACTAAGATCACCGCGTCATTCGCGCCATCGATATAGGCCGATTCCTCCAGAGCCTTCGGCAAAGAGCCAAAAAATGTTTTCATTAAAATCATATTGTAGGTTGAGATAGAAATCGGCAGCACCAGGGACCAAAAAGAACCCATGAGCCCCAGATTACTGATGTTCAGATAAGCAGGAATCATACCTCCTGTAAAATACATGGTAAACATGAAGAAAAGCAGCAATGGCTGACGAAATTTTAGGTCCGTCCTTGCCAGTGGATACGCGCACAATATTGTCATAACCATGGATACTGCTACGGAAACGACCGTCAAAACAATCGTAAAAAATAGAGAACGCCACATTTTCGCATTTGTAAAGACAACGCTGTAAGCAGAAAAATCCAGATCTTTCGGCCAGAAGTAAACTTCTCCGGCCAAAACCGCGTTTTTGGAAGACATCGAAATCGATACGATGTTCAAGAAAGGCATCAGGCATAAGAACGCGATAAGGATCACGATAAGGATGACACAGGTCTTAAAGATTCTATCTCCACGACTTTCTTTAATCATTTTCCTACCTCCTCTCTTACCATATGCCTTCGCCGGTCAGTTTCTTGCTCAGCGTATTCGATCCAATGACCAGGAAGAAATTAATCACGGACTGAAAGAGTGTAATCGCCGTCGCGACATCAAACCGATTGCTCTTAATACCGATCCGGTACGCGTATGTACTGATTACGTCGGAAGCATCTCGTACGGTATCATTGCCCAATGACAACGGCTGTTCGAATCCGATGCTGGCCATGCTTCCGATCTTCAGGATCAGCATAATCATAACTGTTCCTAATATATTGGGCAGCGTAATGCTCCACATCATACGGAAGCGGCTGCATCCATCCACCTTGGCCGCCTCATAGATATCCGCCGAGATCCCGGTAATGGCGGACATATAGATGATCGCGCCCCAACCAATCTCATGCCAGACGCTGACGACCACATATACAAAAACCCACCAGCCATTATTCGTCAGGAAAGGCACCGGTTCTCCGCCAAACAGCTTGACCACTGAATTGATCATACCGCTCGTTGTGGAGAAGATCTGATACATCATACCGCCGATGATAACCCATGAAATAAAGTGCGGCAGATACAGAACCGTCTGCACTCCTTTTTTGAAGATGCCATTGTTGATCTCATTGAGCATCAGCGCCAAAATAATCGGAGCTGGAAATCCGATTAAAAGATTGAGTCCATTGAGAACCAACGTGTTTTTGATACTGGACCAGAAATTACTGGTCCGGAAAACTTCCTCAAACACCTTAAATCCTACCCAGGGACTGTCCCACACACCCTTAAACAAGTTATAATCCTTAAATGCGATCAGAAGTCCGTACATGGGAAAATACTGGAACAATATATAGTATACAATGGGCAAAATCAACATCGCATACAGGAGCCAGTGATTGCGAAGATACATCCATGTCGAATTTCTCTTTTTGGTTTGCGTTTTTACTTTCAATGGAACACCCCTTTTCCGTAAAATTTGAAGGATCTTTGAATATAGTGTAACATTTCACCCCTTCATTGTCAATATGCCCAATCGAAATTTTTATCGCTTTCTTTTTTTATATATAATCACATCGAATTCCCCACATTCCTTATAATAATTCCGTTTTTCCAGACAATTTCTTTTCAAAATATCCCTTCACTTTCATGAAGCCATTTTTTTCGGATTTACACTTGACAAATCCACTTTCATCCTCTACAATCAAAGAAGACACAGATGAGGTTCAGAAAAGAGGCTTTTGGCTGCAGAGAGGCTGTTCATGGTGCAAGACAGCTGCCAAGACTTTTCGTCCCGCCTCGGAGTCTTCGCGGGAAACCGCGGCGGTTTTTCTCCGATATCAGAAACAGAGCGAGCATAATGCTAATTAGGGTGGTACCGCCGATGTCTCGGCCCCTTACGGGGACGGGGCTTTTTTATTTTTAAGTGAAGGAGAAGGAAAATGGCAAAAGGAAATGACAAGAAACTGGTCGAAGCGATCACGCCCATGAACGAGGATTTCGCCCAGTGGTACACCGATGTGGTAAAAAAAGCGCAACTGATCGATTACGCGCCCGTGCGAGGCTGTATGGCCTTGCTGCCAAATGGTTACGCTCTCTGGGAGCAGATCCAGAAAAGTCTGGATGCTTTATTTAAGGAAACGGGAGTGGAAAATGTCTACATGCCCATGTTTATCCCGGAAAGCCTGCTGCAAAAAGAAAAGGATCATGTCGAAGGCTTTGCTCCGGAAGTCGCGTGGATCACACAGGGCGGCGGCGAAACGCTGACAGAACGCCTCTGTGTTCGTCCTACCTCGGAAACACTGTTCTGCGACCTGTATTCTAAAATCGTGCAGTCCTATCGCGATCTGCCCAAGGTCTATAATCAGTGGTGTTCCGTGGTTCGCTGGGAAAAAACCACACGTCCGTTCCTGCGTACCATGGAATTCTTATGGCAGGAAGGACATACCGCGCATGCTACCGCGGAAGAAGCCGAAGAACGCACCGTACAGATGCTCAACCTGTACGCGGATTTTTGCGAACAATACCTGGCCATCCCCATGATTAAAGGCCGTAAAACCGACAAAGAAAAATTTGCCGGCGCGCATTCGACCTATACCATAGAGGCTATGATGCATGATGGAAAGGCGCTGCAGTCCGGTACCAGCCACAATTTCGGCGATGGGTTCGCGAAGGCGTTTGGCATTCAGTTTACCGATAAAGACAATAAACTGGCCTATGTGCATCAGACATCCTGGGGAATGTCCACCCGAATCATCGGCGCCATCATCATGGTGCACGGCGATGATGATGGTCTGGTTCTGCCTCCTCGTATCGCGCCTACGCAGATCATGGTGATTCCTGTTGCGCAGCATAAAGAAGGCGTACTGGAAACAGCCGACGCCCTGACAGCTCGACTGAAAAAGCATTACCGTGTACAGGTTGATGCAACAGAGAAAAGCCCCGGGTGGAAATTCAGCGAACAGGAAATCCGTGGTATTCCGCTGCGCGTGGAGATTGGTCCCAAGGACATCGAAAAGAATCAGGCTGTTATTGTGCGTCGAGACACGCGGGAAAAGTATTTTGTTTCCCTGGATGAGATCGAACAGAAGGCTGGCGAGATCATGGAGACAATGCAAAAAGACATGTTAGAACGCGCTCGCGCCCATAGAGACAGCCACACGTATGATGCCCATGATTATGAGGAGTTCCAGGATATCATCGCGCACAAGCCAGGATTTGTACGCGCCATGTGGTGCGGCGATGAGGCTTGTGAGCTGAAGATCAAGGAAGACACCACAGCGACTTCACGCTGCATGCCTTTTGACGCGCAACCCATTGATACCCGATGCGTCTGCTGCGGAAAACCCGCCAAGGCGCTGGTCTATTGGGGTAAGGCATATTAAGATGGCGAAGCTTCATAGGGGAGACGACGCCTTCCGAGACTTCGCGCTGCATGCGAATCTGTGGCGCGTACTCTGGAAGGTGTGTCTCCCTCTTTCTCTTTACGCGGTGCTGAATTTTGTCTTCAAGATCCTGGATACCATGATGGCCTCTCATATCAGCGCCGCCTCCGTATCCACTGTTGCCTACCTCTCGCAGATCAGTGCCACGCTGTCTGCCCTGGGTGCTGGGCTCGCCGTAGGCGCCGGTGTTCAGATCAGCAAAGCCTATGGCGCAGGCGACTATGATATGGTCAAAGCCCGCGTCAGTACCCTGTTTTGTTTTTGTGGCGGACTGGGGCTTCTTCTGCTTCTTATTCTCGAACCGCTAGCGGTACCCTTTCTGCATCTGACAAGGACGCCCTCCGATCTGATGGGTCTCGCGGTCACCTATTTTCGCATCGAATTGGGAAGTATTGTCGTACAATTTTTCAACAATATCTATATTGCCGTGGAACGATGTCGTGGCAATACCCGGCGCATCTTCCTGCTGAATCTGGCCGTTGTACTTGTCAAGTTGTCCTTGACCGCGTTTTTTGTTTACATACTAGATGGAACCATCAACCATATCGCGGTCGCCACGCTGCTGTCGAACTCCGTCATCCTTGTAACGGGTCTGATTCAGTTGTTTCGAAAGGGCAGTGCTTTCAGCGTATCTTTCCGAAGGGTTTCCGTACGACGTCCTGTCCTCGGCGCCATTCTCAACACATCCTATCCCGTAGTCGCGGAGAAGATTTTCTTCAGCTTGGGCAAGGTGGTAGTCAACGCCATGTCCACTGTCTATGGTTCTCTCACCGTGGGCGCTATCAGCATCTCCGGCAGTATCAACGGACTCACTGTCGGATTGCAGAACGGATGCCAAGAAGGTTCTTCCTCGATTATCAGCCAAAACCTGGGAGCTCATCAGGTTCCGCGCGCCGTCGAAACCTATCGTAAGATTCTTTTTGTCAATATTCTCATCGGGGCCATTTTCAGCATCCTAACCCTGATCTTTCTGGATCCGATCATCATGCTGTTTGCCGACGCTGACGAAAGCTTTGCCGACCTAATCGCTATGGTCTACCGCTACGAAGTGATGACCGCTGTCTTTCTAGGTATCCATTCTGCCTCCATGGCGTTTCTCTACGGCGCCGGATATACGAAACTCGCCTTTTTCATCAACTTCGCACGGCTCTTCCTATTTCGGATTCCATTCCTATGGTATCTGCAAAACTTCACCTCTTTGGGAAGCGAAAGCGTAGGAATTGTACTCCTTGTCAGCAATATTCTGGTCGCTGTCTGCGCTGTCACGGCTGCGGTTCTCGCCGCGCGTCGTCTCATGCTTCAGGAGGGCTTGACTTTTTGGGGACGTCCTCGATAATTTTCCATTACGCGGTGTGACGATAAAAAAAGGCCCTTGGAGAGCTTCTAACTGCTCCAGGGGCCTTTTCTTATTGTCCCGCAAAAGGGCTTTCTCTTTCCATATCCTCTTTAGTGGGGTAAGAAGGGATCGCGCCCTTCTTTTGTACACTGAACGCACAGAACCGATTCGCGAATTCTAAATACTGACGCAGCTTAGCGGACGGCAGAAATGGAAGTTTTATTTCCTCGACGCCCTCTTGCTGCAAGCAATATAGAACCGCCCCCGCGAAAGCATCCCCCGCTCCCGTGGTATCCACCGCATGGACTCTTCTGGCGCCAGCCCAGACAGATGCGCGAGGCGTAAACGCCCAGGCGCCTCGACTGCCACAGGTATAGAGAATCATTTTCACATTCCCTTGCCACAGCTTGGGCAGAGCTTCATGGATCTCCTCACTGCCCGTCAAAAAGGCGAGCTCTTCGTCCGATATCTTCAGAATGTCCGCCTGGGGCAGAAATTCCCATACCCGCCGGTACAGCGCTTCACGATCAGGCCATAACGGAAACCGCAGATTCGGATCGAAGCTGATCAGTGCCCCGGCCCGTCTGGCATATGCAATCGCTTTCTCATGGGCTTCCTTCATCGGCGTATCTCCCAGAGATACGCTGCAAAAATGCAGCGCATAGGCATTCTGAAACCACGCTGGACGAATCTTCTCCGGTGCGAACAGCATATCCGCCGATGGATTCCGATAAAACGAAAATGTTCGATTTCCATCCGCTTCCAGACTCACAAAAGCCAGACAGGTATTGGCCTTCCGGGTCATGAAAACATGCTCTGTCCCAATACCGGCCTCCCCCATCTCCCGCAGGATTTTATGTCCAAAGGGATCCTCCCCCACCTGCGTGATCATTTGGCTGCGCCCTCCCAGTTTCGCGACCGCACCGCAAACATTCACCGGAGCACCGCCTAAAGCGGGAGAAAAAGCCGTTACCTGTGAGAAATCGCAGCCGCTCTCTCTCGGCATGAAATCGATCAAAGCCTCGCCCATCGCATAGATCGTATCACGGCGCAAAATACTTCACCTCCATCCCCTTCATGGGCCATATATCTCCGTCAATCCCCCGCATACTCACGGCAATCGGATCTTCTCCCGGATAATATCTCGTACTCAGTACCACTTCTCCGTCATTCAGATAGATTTCCACGGATGTACTGTCCACTAGCATAAGAATCTCTTCACAGCGTGGCATTCGGACGCGCCGTTCTTTTCGTCCCGCTCCCAGTTCCGGATTCGAGAAATGAAGCCGGAAAACCTCCTGCGCCTGATCAAAATCGATGTGCAGATGCTTCGCCAACGTGATCGAGAAATCGCCCGCGGCATGCCCCTCCAGCGCAAAGGGCGCTGATACGGCTGCACTCGCCGTCCACTTCAATGGATGCATGCACAGCCTTCTCCATTCCCGGAAGGGGCGCTGCCCAATCCTTCCCGTTTTCGTCCGATACAGCTCCCGCGGCACCGTCAGGCAATGCTGCCATCCCTCCGGGATCGTCGCGTTCGTATAGTCCGCGTCGCCGATCCCCATCCAACCGATCAGGAGTCTGCGGCCATCCGGCATCAAAAACGTCTGCGGCGCATAGAAATCGAAGCCCATATCCCATTCCGTAAAGATCCCCAGCATTTCTTCCGTCAAAGGCGCGTAGCCACTTTGGTACACATTCTGATATCGAAATTCTTCCGACGGCACTCCCTGGGGACAGAAGCTCAAAAACACCTCATTCTCCAAGACAAACAGATCCGGACATTCCCACATATAGCCGAAGGGGTCCTTCGTCTGGATCCGTCCGGCATACTTCCAACGCTGTCCGTCGATACTCTGATAGCGCAATACGATGCCTCGATTCTCCCGGGTTCGAGCCCCCAGCACCATATGCCAAAGACCCTCCTCTTTCCACACCTTCGGATCCCGTACATGACAGCTGCAATCCGCCGGATAGTCCTTTGGTGTAAGCAGCAGGTCTTTTTCCCGCACATGTCTTCCATCCGTACTGATCGCCCGTAATGTATTGCCCTCCCGTCCGGCAAGTATACCGTCATAATCTCCGTCATACAGGACATTTCCTGTATAATACAGGAGCAGATGATCCTGATCTACGACCGCACTGCCGGAATATACGCCATCCCGATCCCATTTACAGTCGGGACTCATCATGATTCCTGTATACGTCCAATGCAGCAAGTCTTCTCCCTCATAGTGTCCCCACCAACGGTTTTCATTTCCCTCCGCCGACTTCGGGCAATATTGAAAATACACATGGATCCGATCCTGAAAGCAACATAGACCATTTGGATCATTCATCCATCCCTTGGGAGGCTCTAGATGAAACCACTGTCTTCTCATCATCCCACCCGAAGCGGCACAAACTGGAACCTTGTGCAGTCCACCAGACCTCTATCCGTCAGCCGGAGTTCCGGAAGGCACGCCAGCGGAATCAGCGCCATCGTCATGAAAGGCGATGGCATTGCGCATCCGATTTCCTTCCAGGTCTCTTCCAGTCTTCCGACAAGGCGGCTCATCTCCTCTACGCTCTTCTCCGGATTCATCAGACCCGCCAACGGCAGCGGAACACTTCCCAGAATCTTGCCGTCCTGCGCGACTGCCATACCCCCGCCGCAGCGAATCAATTCATTCGCCGCCAGCGCCATGTCCTCGTCATTGGTTCCGATAACGAGCAGATTGTGCGCGTCATGGGCCACCGTAGAAGCCATGGCCCCTCTTCGGATGCCGAATCCTTTCACGAAGCCCACACCCTGTTTGCCCGTCTCGTGATGCCGCTCCAGCACCACCGTCTTCAGCACATCCTGCTCCGGATCCGAATGCAGCGCACCGTCCTGTACGCGCAGCGTCACATGTCTTTCAAAATTACCGACCCGAGCTGAAATCACTTCAACGGCGCGGACCTTCACTTCCGTTCCTTCCGGCTCTTCCGCCGGCACACGGAACGTCTCCTTCGTGATTTCTCCCTTCACATGCATGGAATGCATCATATCCGTCGGATACGCATAAGGTTCCAGCGCGAAGATGGCCTGTCCGTCTTCCGCAGCCAGCTCTCCATCGATCCACACCTTGCTGACTCGCATCCGCGCCAGATCCGAAAGCAATACGATATCCGCGCACTTCCCCGGCGTGATCGAACCCAGCTCATGATCCATGCGGAAACACTGCGCGCAGTTGATCGTGACCATCTGAATCGCGGTGATGGGGTTAATCCCCTCTTCTACCGCTCGGCGCAGGATATAATCCAGATGCCCCTGTTCCACCAGCGTATGCGGATGCGTATCATCCGAGATCAGTGTCGCAAAGCGCGTATCCACTCGGTGTTCCGTGATCGCGCGCGCCACCTCATGAAGATCATGCCAGGCAGAACCTTCCCGGAACTGCGCGTACATGCCCAACCGCATCTTGGCCAGTGCGTCTTCCATCCGCGTAGACTCATGGCAGCAACGTATCCCGGACGCGACATAGGCGTTAAGCCCTCGATCCGTCTCCGGCATGGAATAATGACCGGTAATCACACGACCTGCCTTCAGCGTCTCCGCAAGCTCTGCGTGCGTCCGTTCATCGGAAGCCAGAACTCCCGGAAAATTCATCATCTCACCCAGGCCCACGGTCTCCGGCCACGTCATGGATTCCCGAATCTCCTCGGGGCCGATGGAAGACCCGGTGTCCTCAAATCCCGGAACCGCCGGGACACAGGAGGGTGTAGTAAACATGGCCTTCAAAGGGGTACGCGCCACATCCTTCATCATATGCTGTACCCCAGAGAGTCCCAGCACGTTGCAAATCTCATGGGGATCCGGGTAGATGCCCACCGTTCCGTGCGGAATGACGGCCTTGGCATACTCGCTGGCGCCAAGCATAGAGGACTCGATGTGAATGTGTCCATCCAGGAAACCCGGCGCCGCATACTGTCCTTCTCCATCTACCACCACCGTCTTCTCTCCAATACAATGATCCGCCTGTCCCACATAAGCGATTCGTCCGCAGGATATGGCAATATCCTTATGTTCCTCAATCTCTGCCGTACATACATTGATCAGGCGCACATTTCGAATCACCAGATCCGCAGCTTCCTTTCCCTGCGCTACCGCCGCCAACGTTCTGGTAGCCTGCCACAGCGGCGTCTTACAAAACACGTTCAGCATTCCTTACAACCTCCTTTATAATTTATATTTCACCTGCATCTTCACGTATAAAAGGTTTTCCGGGCTCGACAGTAAGACATAGGCTCCCTCTTCTCCACACGCGAAGGACGGCAGGATATGATCCCCCAAATGAGCGGAATGTTTATATTCTACCATGACTTCTTCTACGCGGGATAGATCCGGCACAAAAGAACACGCCATCTCCGCGAAGCGACTATTGTTCACATGGCCATTTGTATCAATGTCAAAGCGGCTGACCGGAAACGCTTCCTCCGTCATCTGAGCCTTTCCTCTGGGGCGGTGCAGTGAGAATGGAGCTTTCCCGCCCGCCTGAAAAGCCTCCGCCATTTCGGACGGCACATCAGCCATTGTTTGATCCGACTGACGGAGCAGCGCCCACCAAGAATCCGCCTCCGCCAGTACTTCTCCCTGCGTGGAAAATATGCGGAATCCACGTTTTCCTATGCTGCCGTAAAATTGGTACGGCCACGTCTCCACTGTCAGCGCCTCGTTCCATCGAATCCTACGTCCCAGCTTTACATCCCAGCACATGACGACCCAACACAGATCCAGCTCCGCCATGCGGTCTATATCGTAGCCTACAGCGGCCGCGTTCATGACCGCCGCGTTCTGCAAGTAGTTCAGGATCGCGGGAATTTTCACCCGTCCCTGTGCATCCAGATCTTCGTAGCGTACAACCGTTTGATAAGTGTACATCGCAACCTCCTTGCCATAAAACAAAAAGCAAATCACACCCGTCTTTCGGGGCGCGATTTGCCATTGCTCATACCCATTTTTTCATCTTATCAGGCCAATTTCGCCTTCGCGGTCTCTACCAGGCTGGTAAATCCGGCAGGATCATTCACCGCAATATCCGCCAGCACCTTACGATCCAGCGCGACCTCCGCCAACTTCAATCCATACATGAAACGGCTGTAGGAGATGTCGTTCATCCGGCATGCCGCGTTGATACGCGCGATCCACAGCTTGCGGAAATCACGCTTCTTCAAACGGCGTCCTACATACGCAAAACGCTGTGCGCGCATCACAGCTGCCTTCGCAGAACGGTACTGCTTGGAACGGCTTCCATAATAACCTCTTGCCAGCTTCAATACTCTTTTATGCTTCTTACGAGCGTTTAAGGCTCCCTTTACTCTTGCCATTGTAATTCCTCCTTGAAAAATATAAGATCCGTATTGTAAGAATATCCGCCTGTTACAGGTACGGCAGGATCTTCTTCATAACCTTCTCGTTTGTGGCGTCCATCATGGCTGCCTTACGCAGGTTTCTCTTTCTCTTTGTGGTCTTCTTCGTCAGAATATGGCTCTTATTCGCCTTAAATCTCTTCAGCTTACCTGTACCTGTAACGGCAAACCGCTTTGCAGCTGCTTTCTTCGTCTTAATCTTCGGCATCGTAATTCCTCCTTAAAAATGATCGAACCTCATGTCTCCTCCTATAGGGCAGACATATCTATGCTAAACGCGGGGGGGGGTCCCTCAGCGCTTGGGCATCAAAAACATCACCATACTGCGGCCTTCCATCTTAGGCGGCTTCTCAACCTCCGCCACATCCGCGATACTCTGTACAAACTGATCCAAAACAACCCGACCAACCTCTGTACGAGTCATTTCACGGCCCCGAAACCGAACGGATACCTTTACCTTATCCCCGTTCTGCAGGAACTTGGCGGCCATCTTAGCCTTGGTATTCATATCATGATCCTCAATATTGGGAGACAGACGCACTTCTTTGATCTCAATAACCTTCTGTTTCTTTTTGGCTTCTTTTTCGCGCTTGGCCTGCTCAAAGCGATACTTCCCATAATCCAGGATCTTGCACACCGGCGGCTTTGCCTGCGGGGCAATATTTATCAGATCCAGATCCTTCTCCTGGGCGATCCGCAATGCCTCTTTCGTAGGCATAATCCCAAGCTGCGTTCCGTCTGCATCGATCACGCGAACCTCACGCTCGCGAATCTCCTCATTAATCAATAATTCGCTAATGGTCGGACACCTCCATATATTCTTGAAACCATCCGCAATAAAAAAGCGGACTGATAGAAGTCCGCCATATATACAGAGACACCACAATCTCTGCCACATACTATATCAACCCTCTGCATATCTCAATGGGAAGGTGAGAAGCGGAAAACTTCTACTTGTTTCATACTTAATAAAGTATACTTGATTCTTCAGCTGCTGTCAAGTATTTTTTCAAAAATTTATGAATTTGCGTGAAGCCATGTTCTTAATCGTTCCATCGATGCTTCCGCGTCTTCACGCCCTATGTCATAAACCTCCTGCAGCTTCCTCGGATCATGTTCCATCCGGCCGATCCTAAGCGGCCGATGAGGTCGGATTACAAAAATCCTGCCTTCATCCTCCAATGCATGAATCTTTTGAAGAGTTCTGTTGTACAGAAGCGGACGTCCTTCCAGGGCCTTCACAAAGGCCGGGTATTTCCGGTATACGAATCGCTCCGGATGCACATGACCCGGCTTTTTGGCATACCCGTCATGCTGCGTCAATACGACGACGTTTCTCTTAAACCCCAATCGAAACGCGGCCCGCACAGGTATACTGTCGCAGCAGCCGCCATCCAGCAGCTTCTTTCCTTCAAATTCCACAATATGCGAGACGTAGGGCATCGAGGCCGAGGCTCGCAGAAGATCCATCTGACGATGCGGATCCGTCATCTGATAATACTCCGCCGTTCCCGTTTCCAGATTGCTGCAGACCATATAAAATTTTATGGGAGATTGTTCAAATGCTTCATAGTCATAGGGATCCAATCGTTCCGGCAAATCTTCATAGCAGAATTTTCGCCCTACCAGATCCCCTGTATGAATCAGGCTCCAAACACTCATAAAACGCTTGTCTTTGCAGTATTTCTTATAATATCGTATACTCCGTCCTTTCTGACCAGAAACATAGGAGCAACCATGAATCGCGCCAGCCGAGACCCCGATGACCCCATCCAGACAGATTCCCTGTTCCATAAACACATCCAACACGCCGGCCGTATAGATGCCCCGCATCCCGCCGCCTTCCAAGACCAAACCTGTTTTCATCTTACTTCCATTCCTTTTCCTTCACTCGTTCGATTCCCAGTTCCTGCCCCGGTTTCGTCGGGATGGAGACTGCCGGCAATTTGGCGCCGCGCAGATTCTTCCGGATCACGATGCCGGACTCGCCTATGGCGCCCAGGCTGATGGGCAAAGGCAGCCTTCCCATATAGGTTCTCATCAGGGCCACCGCTCCAAAACAAAGAAAGGTAAAGACGGTCCTTCTCTCATTCGGCCGAATGACGACCACCAGCGAAAATAACAAATAAAACGCGCAGAGAGCCAGGAATAACTGCGTGTCCGGCCAGAGTCCCAGCAGTGTCCCAAACGTGACGGCAATCGCCTTACCGCCCTGCCCCCGATGAAACACCGAAAAAGCGTGTCCCGCCACAGGCGCCGCCAAAATCAAAGCCACCATTATGTCCTGCGGCGAAACAAAACGCATAGCCGCAAACACCGGTATGAATCCTTTGGCCACATCACAAATCAGACATAAAATGCCTAAAGGTACACCTGCGTATTTCATCACATTCGAAGTCCCCGGATTATGATCCTCACTGATTTCTATAATATTGATCCGCTTCATATGCCAGGGCAAATACTGGCTATACAAAACACTTCCACTCAAAAACCCCAGCAAAATGAAAGCTATGGGCAGCAGATTCATACTCAAACCTCCCAGTCCACGGATACACTGCTTTCTGCCACAGCGTGCATATGCTTCTTGACTACGCCGCAGTGATAGGGATCATTCTGATACGCATCCAGCGCGTCACGGTCTGGAAGCGTCACCTCCAGGTGGATGTCATAGGAACGGGGAGAATGCAGGAAATCCACACCCACCTCGATATCTTGCATCATTGGCACATTGCCTCTCATAGAAAGCAGGATCTCCCGCGCTTTCATACACTCCTCCAGGCAATTATCCTTCAGCTTAAAACATACTACGTGTTTTACCATCGATATTTCCTCCTTAAATTTCAGTAGATCATGCGGATGGCGTGCGGCAGACTCCAGATGTCGGCCTCTTTCACGCCCTCTTCATATTCTCCATCCAAAGACCAAGGCTGCTGTTCCGGCAGTATCAAATGAAGCTCACTCGCCTGGAAGAAGTCCATAACCTCTGGATCATAGTGTTTACTGGTAAGGGACATCGCAAGTCTTGTGAGCGAATCGGCTGACTTCAGCGGCTTGATCAATACGACTTCAAACTTGCCGTCCTGCAGATCCACCAGCTTGGGATCCAGCTTAACAATCCCGCCGATGGAAGTTGCATTGCTGATACTGCCATAGATATATTCTCCTTCTATAGTCCGTCCATCCGCCTCCAAACGCACCGGATACGTTTTGATATTCAAAAGCTCCTTCATCCCTTCCATCACATAGGCCGCGTGACCAAAGATGTTCTTCACCGTCTGCGGGGCTGAATAGGAAGACGCAGAAAACATGCCAAAGGAAGCCACGTAGGAGAAATATCGTCCGTTGAAGGACCCCAAATCCAGTTCATGGGGCAACCCGCAGACCGCCGCTTCCGCCGCCTTTCCCAGGTTCTTCGCCAGACCGAGTCCGGCCGCGAAATCATTCGTCGTCCCTGCCGGTATATATCCGAGTTCCTTTTTCCCTTCTGTCTGCATGAGCCCTGAGATCACCTCATTCAGCGTCCCATCCCCGCCGCAGCAAACCAGACGATCATAGTCTCCCCGCAACTCCTTCACAAGCTCTGACGCCTGTGCCCGCCGTTGGGTTGTTACAACCGTTACCAGACATCCCAATGCGTTCATTCGCTTCACAATGTCCATGAGCCCCGTCTTCGCCTTCAGCTGTCCCGCGGCCGGGTTGACAATCAAAAGCACTTTCATTCGCTCCTGCACGCGAATCCCTCCTTTCCTTTATAGATGTTCCTATTGTACCGTTCTTCTCTTCAAAAATCAAGAGAAAACCCAAAATAAAATTTTATTTAGTATCTTGCATTATACAGTATCTTGTGCTATACTCTCATCCAGAAGGAGGGATTTCTCATGCATATACATCCGTTTGGTTATCCAATTCTGTCCACACACCGCCGGCTTCTCAGGCACGCCTGGCAGCAAGACCACGCACTCTTCAGCTACTGTTTTCTTTATACACTGGCCGCCGCTTTCTATCCGTTTCTGGCTGTTCTAGTTCCCCGGTATCTTCTCGCGGAACTGACCCGACCGGAGGGAGCCCGTATCCAGGCTCTCCTCATCATTCTGATCGTGTTTTTCTCGTTATCCAGTGTCCTTGGCTTCGTCCAACACATCATCCGCGGACATTGCAAATTCCGTTTTACTCTGCTGCGTTTGAACTATACTGCGGATCTATGCCATAAACTGATGACCATCGACTACCAGTATATGGAAGACGCTCATTTCTTTGACCAATATAATCAATCTTTTCAGGCTGTTCAAAACAACGATAATGGGATCGAAGGAAATTACAGCAAGATGTTCGAAGCCCCCGCGCAGATCATCACCATCCTGATCTTAGTCCTTCTGATCGGCGGCCAGAGTCCGATTCTGCTCCTGGGCCTACTGCTGCATCTGTCCATTTCATTTCTGGTACAGCAACGGAGTCTGCAATACACCTTCACTCGCCGCGAAGAGATCGGACATCAGTACCGCCGGCAAAGCTATTACGCGAATACGTCTTCGGACTTCAGCTACGGTAAAGATATTCGTCTGTATCATCTGGCCGATCGGATTTTGGCCCATTTCTCAGCGGCCATCCAGGGGTATACGCAGATTATCCGGCAGATCGAGAACCGTAAACTCCTTTTCTCGCTGGCTTCGCTATGTACTCTTCTTCTCAGCGACGCGCTGACATACGGTATCCTGTCTCTTCAGGTATGGCAGCAACAGATCTCCATCGCAGATTATTCCATGTATATCAGCGCGATCCTGAGCCTGACCTCTGTCGCCACGCTGTTTCTGACCTCACTGGCCTCCTTCGTGCAGGATGGGCAGTATATCCATGACTTCTTCCGGTTATCCGACGCCCCCCTGACGGCGGCCCGCGGAGATCATCCCGCCTTTCGTTCCGGTACGCTGCGCGTCGAATTCCAAAATGTATCCTTTCGGTACCCGGGTACAGAACGCGACGTGATCCGTCATCTGAATCTGACGATTGAACCGGGAGAGCGCCTGGCCATCGTCGGCATCAACGGCGCCGGAAAAAGCACACTGGTCAAGCTGATGACTGGTCTCTTCGATCCCACGGAGGGACAGATCCTGATCCATGGGATTCCTACCACCGACTTTTCCCGGGAGGCGCTGCAGGAAATGTTCTCCGTTGTCTTCCAGGACATCCATGTAATGGCTTTCTCCTTACGAGAAAATGTGACCTGTCAGACGGGTGCATCCAACGACCCGCGGGTCCTTGCTGCTCTTCGAGCCGCTGGCCTGGGCGAAAAGCTGGCTTCCCTTTCCAAAGGGCTGGATCAGGTGATGCTCAAGATCATCGATCCGGAAGGCACCGAATTTTCCGGCGGCGAAAGCCAGAAACTGGCGATTGCTCGTGCCCTGTACAAGGATGGCCGTATGGTCATCATGGATGAACCCACCTCCGCACTGGATGCTCTGGCTGAAAAAGATATCTATCAGCGGTTCGATCAGCTGATTCAGCATAAGACCGCGGTCTATATCTCTCATCGCCTGTCTAGTACCCAATTCTGCGACAAGATCGCTCTGTTTAATGAACAGGGACTGACCGAATACGGTACTCATAAGGAACTGATGGCTCTTCATGGCGAATATTATCACATGTTCACCGTACAGGGACGATACTATCAGAAAGGAAACGTAAGTCATGAATACCTGGAACAAGATTAAGCTGTTTGCCTCCCTCGCCTACGAGATTTCTCCCGTCTATATCCTGATTCTTTTCCTGCGTTCTTCTAGCTCCGCCGGACAGATTTTCGGAAATGTCATATTTCCCAAGTACCTGATCGATGAGCTAATGGGAGCGGCCCGGCCTTCCTGCCTGCTGCTTTTCGTCGGCCTCATCGTCCTATCCAACGGTCTGTTCTACCTGCTGAACCGTCTGTTAGACCGAACCCACAGAATCTATCAGCAGGACGTATCTGCTAAGATGTGGCAGGCATTATCCGCTAAGATCATGCGACTGCCCTACCCCTACCTGGAGGATCCGGAATACCTGGATCTCAAGGAGCGGGCTGTCTTCGTTCTGACCAATCAGGGCGCTCTTCAACAATTGATTCAGTATACAGGGGAAATGCTGAAAAACCTCTTCACTCTCCTGGGACTACTGGTTCTCATGTTGACCCTCAGCCCTCTCTATGTTTTGATCCTGCTTGGCATCACCGCGCTGAGCCTATGGGTATACCGGCACTTCATGCACTATGAGGCGCAGATGTATCAGGCCATACTGCCCTATAATCGTCGGCTGGGATACTATACCAATCTAACGTTGGAAGCGAAGCTGCAAAAGGATATCCGTCTCTACCAGATGGCCCCTATGCTGACCGAGAAGGTGCTCGACTATAATCAGAAGATCTGCCGGGAATGCATGGCGTTTAGCCAGAAATTTGGACTGCGAGACGGTATTCTCAGTATTCTGAACGATCTGCTGGCCGTCATCGCCTATGCCTATACCGCTCTTCGCGTCATCCCCGGCCTGTCCCCAGCTCCTCTTTCTCTGGGTTCTTTCACCATGTATGCTTCTTCGGCCATGCAATTTTCCACGGCTGTCCGCAGCCTCTGGGAAAATTTCTTTCTCATCCTCCAGATGCTGGGATATCTGGATCCTTTCGCCCAGTTTATGGCGCTGCCGGAAGAAGAGGATCGGCCGGATGCCCTTCCCTTTTCCGAACCGATTCGTTCGATTCGTTTTGAAAATGTCTCTTTCTCCTATCCCAAGAGTGATCGGCTGGTACTGGACCATGTCTCCTTTTCTGTAAAAGAGGGAGAAAAAATCTCGATTGTCGGTCTCAATGGCGCCGGCAAGACGACACTCGTCAAACTGTTATGCCGGCTCTATGAACCTACGGAAGGCGCCATCTATGTCAACGACGTGGACATCCGCCGCTACGAACGGGCAAGCTATCTGCGCGAGATTGCCGCCGTTTTTCAGG
This sequence comes from uncultured Clostridia bacterium, assembly GCA_937892735.1. GTDB lineage: Bacteria > Bacillota > Clostridia > Lachnospirales > Bianqueaceae > Faecimorpha. The sequence continues at coordinate 28,305 of CALBGL010000022.1, forward strand.
ATTATAAGCTCTTCGCCTATTCTCTCGAAGAGAACATCACCGGCAAGGATCTGGGTGCTGACACGCCAGGTGCGATGGAACGCGCGCGTGAAGTCGGCCTCGAACCCGTCATCCAAAAATTGCCTCATGGCCTGTCTTCCTTCTATGGCAAAGATTATGATGAAGAGGGGATCCAGATCTCCGGCGGCGAAGGCCAGAAAATCGCCATCGCGCGCGCTTTATATAAAGACGCCTCTCTGGTGATTCTGGACGAGCCCACCTCGGCTCTGGATCCCCTGTCGGAAGCCAAAATCTATGAAGATTTTCATCGTACCGTCCAGGGCAAAACCGCCCTGTATATCTCCCACCGCATGTCTTCCAGCACCTTCTGCGATAAGGTTCTGGTGCTCGATCATGCGAAAGTCGCCGCCTTCGCGCCGCATCAGGAGCTGATGCAAGATCCGGAGAGCCTGTACTATCAGCTCTTCACCGCGCAGGCAGAAAATTACGAAACCACCGATTTGGCGTAGGCCAGGCGCTCCGCGCCATCTGCCAGGTGGATGATGCCGCAGTAAGTAAAGCCATTCTTGGTGAGAAAGTTCTGCATAACATAATTGTCCCGATGCGTGTCGATCCGCAGATTATGCCCCTGCGCCTCGCACCATTTCAGGCAGCATGTGGCTCCGCCCTTCACCCGGCTTGTGATGCGGTGGATGACCGCATAAGGCTCATGATCCGGCCATCTGCCCTGCTCGATCATCCGATAGGTAGGATCTTCTCCTACACGATAGAAAAACACCGCGCCGATCTTCTGATCCTCCTCGCATACATAGAGACATCCCGCCGCTATGTCCGCGAGGAGGATTTCTTTCTGCGGATATCCGCCGCTCCACTGCTCCTGATTCCCATGATCCCGCATGAACTGCCGAGCCTCTTCATAAATGTCCATTAACGTGGGAAGGTCTGTCTCCACGGCTCTTCGAATCTCCATCTTCTCCTCTCCTTTCTTAAAATCCCAGTGCTTCTCCCACCAGAATTACCTTGATCTTACCAGCCGGACGACTGATCCTGATCACGCTGATATACGCACAGATACAGTCCTTCGCGGTACAGTCCGCGCAGGCTCCCGTATGAACGCAGGGCGTGTCCGGCAGGAATCGCTGCGCGTTGGTAGGCGCCGCCAGATGCCTGGCCCTGCGCACCGCGTCCTCCACCGTGGCCACCGCCTTATTCAGACCGATCACCAGAATCACATTGGTAGGGCCATAGATCATGGCAGCTACCCGATTCCCGTTTCCATCAATATTCACAAGCTGTCCGTCCTCACTGATCGCATTACTGCTGCCCAAAAACGTATCTGCTAAGAGTGCCTTCCTCATGAGACTGACACGTTCCTCCGGCGTCTGCGCCGTATCCCGATCGATGACCGAATACCGTCCGCTTCGCATCTCCTGCAGCAATCCAATCTGAGACAGGGTCTCCGACCCGCCCCAGGAAATTACATGCCCTTCTGGGATCAGCGACAGCGCTTTCTCCTTCGCCTCTTCTCCCGTCGCACAATAATACGCCTCAAAATGCCGTTTTTTCAAGGCATTCACGATTTTCACACCTAATTTCTCATTCCGCAGTCTTTCCGCTTCTGTCATTCCGTTTTCTCTCCTTTCGGAAAATACGAATTGAATTTCCATCCCATCTGTGATACCATCAGGACCGGAAGGAGGTATTTTCCATGTCATTTCACTACCAATGCTGTACGCGGCAGGATCTTACCGCGTGGGGATTTCAGGAACAGGTTTATAACCGTACCCGCATCGAACCATGTTCTGGCGGTTATGTACTGCATATCCATCCTCCAGTCCCGCTGAAATCCCCTCTGGGCTCGTTTCATCTATATACTGATTTTCAGCGTGTCCTTCTTTTTCTGCCCTCGGAAAACCAGGAGGCTCCCGTGCTGCCCCCCAGCGAGGAGACAATTCCTCTCACCATCCTGCGTCTCCTGTTTCAGACCATTTCTCAGGATATGGATACACTGGAGCATATGGAAAGCCAGTTATCCACCCTGGAAGATTCCGTTTTCAGCAACCGGGAAAATCTGAATTTTTCCCACCGCCTTATTCGGATCCGCCGTAACATTATCCATCTGCGGCAATATTACGAACAAATGATCGAGATTCTGGCCGTCATGGAAGAATCCAAACTGGCGCGCGAAGGTGAGGAACTCACCTGGCTGCATCGTCTGGACCGGCGATGCGACCGCCTTTTCTCCCTGCTGACGGATTTACGGGAATATTCGCTGAACGTCCAGGATGCCTATCAATCCAAAAACGATTACAATCTGAATAACCTGATGAAAACACTAACCATTCTGACTACCATCATGCTGCCGCTGCAGCTCATCACGGGCTGGTTCGGCATGAATCTCATGATGCCGGAATTTCAGTCTCCACTCGCCTATCCCATCGTCATCATTCTCTGTATCCTGATTATCCTTCTCTGCACTCTTTTCTTTAAGAAGAAAAAATGGCTATAATTCCTTCGGCAGCCCTTCGATCAGAAACGTTTCATAGGTAAGTCGGTTCCCCGCGATGACCGGGTTCGGCTCCAGAATCCGAAGGGGCGCGCCATCCAGACGGCTTATCCGCCCTCCCGCTTCTTCAATCATCAGCGAGGATGCCGCGAAATCCCAGGGCTGCAGCACCAATTCAAAGTCGAACTCACACTGTCCTGCCGCGATGGCGCACAGGTCGAGGGCCGCAGACCCGCTGCGGCGAATATCTGCCGCCATATCAAAGAGTCTCTTGGCGAGCCGAAAAGACGCTTCCGCCAGACTCGGGTCATAGGGAGAGGTACCGAAACAGATCAGCGCTTCCTTCATGGGACGGCTGCTGACATGGATCGGCTCGCCATTCCGGTAGGCTCCCCGTCCCCGCGCAGCGCTGAATACCTCTTCGGTATATGGATTATATACCACGCCATACTCTATCTTCCCATTCTGCGCCAAAGCAATTGAAATAGCGCTATGCCGGTATCCATGAATAAAGTTCGTCGTACCGTCGATCGGATCCACAATAAAAACCAGTTCGGTCTGCTCCGGCCGGTCATTTCCTTCTTCTCCCAAAAAATCTGCCTCCGGGCAGATCTTTTTTAATGCCCGCCGTAAATTCTCCTGTACCGCCATATCATACTGCGTAACGAAATTAGCGGATCCTGTCTTTTCTTTTACGTCCATAGACATCTTCTCCGCTTCCAGCATGATCCTGCCCGCCTGACGGGCTGCTTCTATGATCTCTTCCAACATACTGATCTCCCTCCTGTCGGATTCATCTTAACACAGATTTTCGCATCTTGCAATGGATTTCTCGGCTTGACAAACCGTCTGTATGATCCTATAATGGTTCTGTCTCAAATTCTGACGGAACGAGGAATGATTATGAAAGCACTGATCTGTCGTGTGATTTTATTTTTTTTGTATCGGGGCATGCGCGTGCTTGAGGTCTATGATCCGGTTTTACGCCAGGAGCTTCTGGATCTGCCGCAGGGACTGACCTTCGGGATCCGTACCTCGCCCCATCCCGGCGCCCCCAGCATCGTCCTGGTCAATGGCGCCAAGGGTCTGCGGAAAGGAAAAGCCTGGGAGGTGCCTCATATCCTGATTACCTTCAAAAGTCTTTCATTGGGCGTTCGCGTCCTGACCGGACTCGACAGTATTGCCGATGCCTACGCACAGCACAGTTTCACCCTGCATGGCAACATCAATGCCGCCATGGGGTTTGTCCGTGCGATGGAGATCACCGAAGGATATCTGTTTCCCTCTTTCTGGGCTAAGCGCATTCTGAAGCGCTTGCCTAAAAAACGAATTCCCACACTGGGCGTCTATGTGTTTGCTCTTCTAGGACTATGAAAAGGAGTTTTTGTATGCTGCCTGCCTATTATGAATTTCAAAATGCTGTAAAAATCTGTTCTGGGCTGCTGGCGTTGGATCGTCTGTCTTATGAGCTGCATACCTTACAAGCCAAGGCACCCCTTGTATTATCCGACGCCACGCTGCGCAAACTAGGTCTGTTAGATCATGTATTATCTGCCATGCCGGATATCACACCCGCCTGTATCTATACGGATATTCCGGCGGACAGCGGCGTCTCTGTTGTAGATCATATCGCCCAATTATATCGAGAAAATGAATGCGACAGTATCGTAGCCGCAGGCGGCGGCTCCGTACTGGATACGGCAAAGGGTGTGGCTCTGCTCATCGCCCAGGGTGCCTCTCATATCAAATCACTCATGGGCTGCGACACATTGGATCGCGGCCACCGTATCCCGTATATCGCGATTCCGACGACTGCCGGCACAGGATCCGAAGTGACCGCGGTCGCAGTCGTATCTGATCCTGTACATCAAGTCAAGTTGGAATACATTTCCACACACCTGATGCCGGATGTAGCGATCCTGGACGTCCGGATGACACAGTCCCTGTCCCCCAGAATCACTGCTTCCACCGGTATGGACGCGCTTTGTCATGCTATTGAGGCATTTTCTTCTACCCAGAAAAATCCGCTGAGTGACGCTTACGCCATCGCCTCGATTCGTCTGATTATGGAAAATCTGGAAAAGGCGGTGCGCCATCCCCATGACAAACAGACCCGGCTCGCCATGGCCAATGCGAGCCTGCTCGCTGGATCTGCCTTCAGCAACAGCATGGTAGGCGGCGTACACGCTATCGGTCATGCTATCGGCGGTCTCTGCCATGTCGCCCATGGGGATGCCATGGCCGTTCTTCTTCCTTATGTCATGCGTTTTAACGAGGATTGCCTGCAGGATATCTACAGCGAACTCCTGCTGTATCTGGGAGGAGCGGAGCTTTACAGCCAAACCGCGCCGGAAAAACGAGCTCGTGAGGCGATTCACTGCGTACGCCGCCTGGCCAAACGTCTAAATCGGATATCCGGTCTGCCGCTGCGCCTGCAGGATACCGGCCGCGTCAAGGCGGAGGATCTTCCGTTAATCGCCGAAGCGGCCGTCAATGATGGCGCCATGATTGCGAACCGCAAGGCTATCACGCAAAAAGATGCCTTAAAAATTCTGATGCACGCCTATTAAAATCAAAAGGAGGATGCTCTTATGAACACTGCTGCTATCGTTCGCCGCCAACGCGCTTTTTTTGAGACAGGTTGGACTCTGGACCTCTCTCATCGTCTAAATGCACTGCGCCGCTTAAAACGCGGTATCAAAGACATGCGCGAGGACATCTACAAGGCTCTTTCCGAGGATCTAGGCAAGAGTCGGGCGGAAAGCTACATGTCCGAAGTAGGCATGGTGCTGTCGGAGATCAATTATATGGAGAAACATCTGCTCTCCCTGTCCCGTCCTCGCCTGGTACCTACTCCGCTGGCGCAATTTCCTTCTGCCAGTTATATTCTGCGGGAACCCTATGGTACCGTGTTAATCATGAGCCCCTGGAACTATCCCTTCATGCTGGCGCTGGAGCCCGCGGTAGATGCGATCGCGGCAGGAAATACTGTGGTCATCAAACCCGGTTCCTATTCTTCTGCCACCAGCCAGGTTCTTGAGGATCTCATCACCACCTATCTGCCGCCGCAGTTGGCGGCTGTCATCCAGGGAGGCCGTGATGTCAATCAGGATCTACTGGATCAGAAATTTGATTATATCTTCTTTACCGGCGGCAAGACAGTCGGTCGGCTGGTCATGGAAAAGGCCGCTGTGCATCTGACTCCCGTCACGTTGGAACTGGGCGGCAAGAGCCCTTGTATTGTGGACGCGTCCGCCAATTTGAAGGTGGCGGCGCAGCGTATCGTATTCGGTAAGTTCCTGAACCTGGGACAGACCTGTGTCGCGCCCGATTATATTCTGGTGCATGAGAGTGTGAAAAAACCATTGCTGTTGGAACTAAAGATCGCGCTGCGCAAGCAATTGGGAGACAATCCGTTGGCCAATCCGGATTATGGCCATATCATCAACGAGAAGCATTTTAAGCGTCTGCTGGGTCTTCTGGAAGGCGAGACTCCCTACGTAGGGGGACAGCATGATGGTGCGAATCGGATCGCGCCCACGATTCTGGATCAGGCCACACTGGATAGTCCCTCCATGCAGGAAGAGATCTTTGGCCCCATCCTGCCAGTGCTCACCTTCCGCACCTGGCCGGAAGCGCGCGCCATTATCCAGCAGAATCCTACTCCGCTGGCCCTGTACCTCTTCACCGAGAAAGACAGTGTGAAAAGATGGGTACTTCACCATATCCAATTTGGCGGGGGCTGTGTCAATGATACCCTGATTCATCTGGCGACGAGTCACATGGGCTTCGGCGGTGTCGGCACCAGCGGAATGGGTTCATATCATGGAAAACACGGTTTCGATACCTTCACCCATGACAAGAGCATCGTCGATAAGGCTACCTGGCTCGATCTGCCGGTGCGTTATCAGCCATACCATCCTTTAAAATATCTGATGCTGCAGCTTTTCCTGCGGTAAGGAGCTCCATATGAAGCTTCCCGCATTCTTTCGCAAATCTCCTGTACTCTGCATTTCCGCTGCCTTTACCTTGCTTTCCATGCTATGGGTACCACCGGATCGCGGATACTTGGACTATCTGGACTTTCAGGTTCTTTGTCTATTGTTCTGCCTCATGGCAGTCATCCAGGGATTCGACTCTCTGCTGATGTTCCAGCGTCTGGCCGGTTGGCTGCTGGCTCGGATTCACTCCCTGCGCGGATTATACTTGGTGCTGGTTTTTCTGCCCTTTTTCTGTTCCATGTTTTTGACCAATGACGTGGCACTTCTGACCTTTGTACCCTTTGCACTCTATCTGCTACACTTGGTACAAGCAGAACGATATAAAATTTTTATCGTCGTATTACAGACTGTAGCCGCCAATATCGGCAGTATGCTAACCCCTATCGGAAATCCTCAGAATCTGTATCTATATACGGAGTTTCAATGGAACCTCTCCTCATTTCTGGGCATCACGGCGCCACCCGTGGCTATTGTTGCCATCCTTCTGCTGCTTGGCTTCTTGTTTATGCCCAAGCAGCAGATTCATGTAACGCCGGCGGCTCCCGGCAGTTTTTCCCGCTTACATATGGTCGTTTATATCCTGTTGTTCATAGGATGCCTGCTGACGGTACTGCGTTTGCTTCCTTATCAGGTCGTTACCATACTGGTTCTCTTATCCTTTCTTCTGCTGGCACGGCATCTGCTGCGCAGGGTTGACTATGGCCTTCTGCTTACATTTGTCTGTTTTTTTATCTTTTCTGGAAATCTTTCCCGGTTGGGCTGGCTGCAGGACTTCCTGGCTTCTCTGATGGGATCCTTTCCTCTAGGCGTCCCTGTATGGACCAGTCAGATCATCAGCAATGTACCGGCGGCTCTACTGCTTTCTCCCTTCACCCAGGATCCCTCTTCCCTGCTTCTTGGCGTCAACCTGGGAGGCCTGGGAACCCCCATTGCCTCTCTGGCCAGTATGATCTCTTTGCAGTTATACGGTCGTGAGAAAGAGGCCCGTATCGGTTCCTACCTATTGTTTTTCAGCCTGGTGAACTTCGGATTGCTTCTGTTTTTCTTGTGTTTTTCTTATCTTTTATAATTTAAAAGGAATTTTTTGAATGCGTCATAAAAATGATCTCGGCAAGGACTCTGTTCGGGCTCTTGTCTTTCGTCTGGCGATCCCCACAATGATCGCCCAATTTGTCAATGTGCTTTACAGTATCGTGGATCGAATTTATATCGGAAATATTGCCGTCGTTGGAGATCAGGCGCTTGCTGGAGCCGGCGTATGCGGTCCCATTGTCACGCTCCTATCTTCCTTTGGGACTCTGGTGGGGCTGGGCGGTTCAATCCCTCTTGCCATGAAGATGGGAGAGGGCAATCCCAAAGAAGCACGCCAGATTCTTTCCAACAGCTTCTGCATGCTGACTTGCCTAGCAATCTTTCTTACGGTCAGCTTTCTCCTCATGAAAGATCAGCTCCTCTGGTGGTTCGGCGCCAGTGAGACGACATTTCCCTACGCGGATACTTATCTCACCATCTATACCGCAGGGACTTTCTTTGCCCTGATGGCTGTAGGCATGAATTACTTTATCACCTGCCAGGGGTTTGCCGGCATGGGAATGATCTCCGTCCTGATCGGCGCAGTTTCCAATATTATTTTAGACCCCGTCTTCATCTTTGCGTTGAATATGGGTGTGGCCGGCGCCGCGGTAGCCACGGTCATCTCGCAATTTCTTTCTTGCCTCTTTGTCCTTTCCTTCCTGTTCAGTAAGAAGCCGCCCATACGGATCAGTTTTGGCGGATACAGCCTACGCCTCATGCGGCGAATTGCTTTTATCGGATTGTCGCCCTTTCTGATCCTCGCCACAGACAGCGTCATGGTGATCACCATGAATACGGTACTGCAGCGTTTCGGCGGCCCTGTAGAAGGCGATCAGCTGATCACCTGTGCCACCATTGTACAAAGCTATTTCATGCTGATCTCCTCTCCTATGTGCGGTATCACAGGCGGTACGCAAGCCATCCTAAGTTATAATTACGGCGCAAAGCAGTCCGCCCGTGTCTTATCCGCTGAGAAGTGGACACTTTGCCTCTGCCTCTCCTTTACGGCCATCATGACGATCCTCTCCTGGACGATTCCCCATCTCTTTGCCCAGCTTTTCAGCTCGGATCCTACGATCATACAGCTGGCCGTCTGGGGAATTCATGTGTATACCTTTGCTATGATCCCCGTCAGCACACAGTATACCTTTGTCGATGGCTTTACGGCTGTCGGACGCACGAAGACCGCCCTCTTTTTGTCCATGTTCCGAAAGACGGACTACTGCCTGCTGACCATCCTGCTTCCCTTCTTTTGGGGAGCCCGGGCCGCCTTTTATGCAGAGCCCATCGCAGACATCGTCGCAACCATCATGTCTACCACTGCATTCCTGCTGATTTTCAAACGCCATCTACAAAGAAGACAGCTAGAATGGTAAAAAAAGGTTCCCCATGGGGGAGCCTTTTTTTGATGATACGCTCCCGGCATCGCTGTCTGTCGCTCCGATGATACTATGCGTCGCGATGTATCATCACTTTGGGGTGTTTCGGGCTGCCACGGCGTGAAACCCTGGATTTTGATGATACTATGCGTCGTGATATATCATCACTTTGGGGTGTTTCGGGCTGCCGGGGCGTAAAACCCCTGGATTTTGATGATACTACGTGTCGCACAGTATCATCACTTTGGGGTGTTTCGGGCTGCCGGGGCGTAAAACCCCTGGATTTTGATGATACTACGTGTCGCACAGTATCATCACTTTGGGGTGTTTCGGGCTGCCGGGGCGTAAAACCCCTGGATTTTGA
>CALBGL010000023.1 GCA_937892735.1 uncultured Clostridia bacterium
GGACTGCCTGGGAGAGTAGGAGGTTGCCGTTTTTTTTAATGGAAAGAGAAGCTGCCAAGAGGCAGCTTTTTTTGATGGGATGGGTTAGCAATGGGTAACCGACGGCCGGCGGCTACTCAATGGTTCGGTTGATGATACCCTGCGACATGTAGTGTCATCAAAAACGAGAATTTTGCCCTTGGCGGCCACAAAACTGTCCGAACTGATGATACAAGGCGACGCATAGTATCAGTGGAGGGAATATACACAGAATTCATTGGAAGAAGGAAAAAGACGGTGCGAATATCTACACAGTCTGACTGGAGTTCCCCAACGAGGAATTTGGAAGTGGGGGTATCTGCAAACTGTATCTACGGCCTTTGTGCTGATGTAGATTGGACAGGAAGAAACGGGGCAAAAAATGCTGCGCGTAGCAGAGAGCCGGAGTACGCACTAGATTCATTCATCCTTATAATATTGTTTTTGCATGTTATATAATTCCCAATAGAGCCTTTGCTCTCGCAGCAGAGAGGCATGTGTACCGTCTTCTATGATTTGACCGTTTTGGAATACAAGAATACGGTCACAGAAGTGTGCACTGGCAAGTCTATGGGAGATAAACAAAGTGGTTTTACTTTGGGATATTTTGTGAAAATTTTGGTAGATATTATATTCAGCGCGAGGATCTAGGGCAGCAGTAGGTTCATCGAGAATTAAGATCGGCGCATCATGATAAATGGCCCTGGCAAGAGCTAATCGTTGTGTCTGTCCACCAGATAATTGGATCCCGCTCTCATGAAACACGGTTTCCAAATAAGTATCCATAGAATGGGGGAGCGAATGGATGGTATGGTCTAAATCAACTTTAGTAAGTACCTTTTCTGTCTGGGAACGACTTTTAGGAGCATTGCTGTCGGCAAGAGCGATATTTTCATGGATAGTAAATGCAAATGTGGTAAAATCTTGAAACACAACGGAAAGAAGATCATGATACTGCGTGAGAGGAAATGTCTGTATATCGACACCATTTATCTTAATCTGGCCTTTACTTGGAGTGTATAAGCGGGACAATAGTTTTACGAATGTAGTTTTACCAGCACCATTTTCTCCCACAATACAAACCTTTTGCCCATAAGGAATCTGTATAGAAACATCTTTTAAGGCAAAATTGGATTGCTCGGGATATTGAAACCAAACATGTTCAAAAGTAATAATGGGGCAAGAAGTCATGGAGTTGAAAGTGGAAGAAGAAAGAGAAGCCTTATTTTCTTGCGGCAATTCCATAAAAGAGAGAAAATCATTAAGTCCTCTTTTTATGGCGGAAATTTGGACAAAGCTAGAAAAAATCTGAGTGATATTACCGGAAAAATTGGAGATTGCCGAGAAGTACATGGTAAACTGTCCAACGGTGAGGTATCCGATAAATGCCTGATAGATGAGCCAGGCATAGATACAGACGGTTTGAACTGTACTTGTAATGGTGGAAAGAATGGTATTGCGGGAACGATTGGAAAATACTTTTTTGTATCCATCCAGCGTCTCCTTTAATTGTTGATTATATTTCTGGAACAACCAATCCTGCATATTATAGATACGAATGTCTTTTCCAAACTTTACATTCGGCATAGTCATGATAAAATAAGATATTTTTCGCTCGACTGGCGCTAAATGGTTGCGATATGTATACGCATATTTTTCATTATTATTTTGTAGTTTTGTATTGATCAGAATGACGGTGATTAAAATGATCAGAATCCAGATATTTAGATTGCTGATAATGTAAATATAGCCTAATGCGGCAAATAAAGACGAAAAGAATTGGGGAGTTACATAGATAGCACGATCAATATCTTCTTCTAAAAATTTGGTTGCGTTTTGTTTCTGATTTAAGATAGTAGCATCTTCTAACATTGCATAAGGGATCTGCGTGGTTTGATAAGCCATATTCATCCGTAGTATCGACTTGAGCTGCATGGAAATAAAATGGAGTCTATTCGTTAAGAAGGCATTCAGGATACCGCATAGGATAGTAGAGATACTCATTGCGGAAATATATAAAATAATCAATGTAAGGTCACGATTACCAAATACTTCATCGAGGATAAATCGAGGAAAGACAACCATAATAAATGGTTGTAAGGCAGAAAAAAGAGTCAAGGTACTGAGAACCCAGAGATAAGAAGGACAATGGTTTGCCGCCATTTTTTGAAAACGAAATATGGTTTGCAGATCATAAAATATTCTCATCGTACTAACTCCTTTGTAAACAGTAATGGATAGTGATTATGGTAAATATATCACATCTTCTTTTTCAAAACAAGTTTTTGTTTCTTGGTATTGAATCATTCTTGACATATCCCTCAGCAATCACTAAAATAGGTACCATATATCAGAAGACGGAAAGGGGTATACTGAATGATACGAGCGATTTTCTTTGACCTGGACGGAACATTATTGGACAACGATAAGCGCATCACGGCTTCTGCGTATGAGGCGCTGGAGAAATGCAGGGTGCGAGGCATTGCGCTTTTTGTGGCCACGGTGGGGCGCGTCAGAAGAGCAGTTATTTTCCGGCGGAGTCTATTGTAATGGGGCTTGTGAGCGGATCAGAGAGCATTTGGCGTATCATTTTATGCCGCGGGAAGTCGTGGAACGCGTGATACAGGAGGCCAAGCGCTTTGCGGGATTGAACCTAGCACTGCAGATGAGAGGGGAACAGCATGCCTTTCGATATCGCTTGTCAAAGGAGTCCTGGGGGCCGTGGGGTGTGGAGCCGCAAGATGCGATATCGCTGGAACAGGCGAACCTGAGCGAGGTTGTGAAGTTGCTGGTATTTTATGAGAATTTGATCGATTCGGTGACGGAGCTGCCGCGGGATCTGGTGGAGAACATAAGAAAAAGCTGTGGGGCGCAGGCGAAGATCTATGAGACAGACCAGGGTAAGCTGCTGCAGATTGCCGGCAGCGACGTCAGCAAATATGGAACGATCCAGAGCGTCTGTGATCAGATGGGATGGCAGGCGGAGGAAATCGTTGTATTTGGCGATGATCATAATGACGAAGAGATGTTGGCCGGTTTCCCGCACTCGGTTGCAATGGGCAATGCAGCGCAGAATCTCAAGGATAGGGCGGAGTACGTGACGCGAAGCAATGAGGAAGATGGAATCGCATACGCGGTAGAACAATGGATTTTGCCATGCCTTTGCGGGGAAACGCACAAATGAAAAGGGTATGAAAAACAAAGAAGCTGCTTGCAAAACAGAGGGGGGAATGATATCATAAAACCAGAATCCCTTTAAAGCAAGCAGCTTCATTATAAATACAGAGTTTCTGGGAAAGGAAGTGTTAAAGATGATAGATAGCAGAAAGAAAAGATTACCGGTGGGCATCGAAGATTTTCGCGAGATCTGTACAAAAGATTTCTACTATACAGATAAATGTAGCATTAGGGAGGGCCTAATATTTTGAAAATTATCCTGCTCATACTTCTGGTGTTGCTTTATGCGTTGGTTTGTTTTGCGGCGATTGGCGGGGGGATTTATTATGGACGTTTGGCACATTATGATTTTCGGGATATAACGCGAAAGGATACCGATTATGCCTTGCAATTAAAAGAAGAGGAGCGGAAACAATATCGCCGACGTCGAGGCATTGTATATGTATTAGAGGCGATTCTTATTGGCGGTATGGGAGTCATCATGGTGCTGAGTATGATAACCTCGGAGGAGATATGGCGTTTCATTGCGGCTTTTTTGTTTGTTCTCTTTATCCTTGTAGACAGAGGCCTCCTATGGTTATCGGGCAGAAAATACTTTTAGGATCTGGAAGATGAACGTTAAATGGTTATAAAATTCACCTTGATGCATATAAGGAGGTTTTAGCTATGAAAAAGAACATGAAGTATAGGATTGTCATGATGCTGACTGTGATTTTGATGTCCAATGGCCTTGGGGTATCCGCCCAAGAAAGATACTCTGAAGAAAGTATATACTATTTCCTGGAGAAGAATGGCATCCTAAATGGAGAAGTAGCAGATGTCGCATATGTGCAAATGGGAGGTCAATATGCGATACAAACCTTGCAAGAGTTAGGAGAGAATCAATATGAATCAACAGTTACGGTGGGATACATGATTACAGAAGACGGGGAGTTAGTTAGGTCGGATGTACTTCCATTGAGTGACATTACAGGAACACACAGTGAAAAAGGTATATATATCACTGCACGCATGTCATATAGCTTATATAGGAGATATTATAATGCATCTCCATATAGTATAGCATATATTTCTCCTTATGCGCTTTCTGTAACAATTACAGGATCAAGCGACCTCACAATAAGTTATATGAATGCAAGATTGATGGCAAGTGCGGACACATATCCATTTCCAGATTGCTTGAACTGGGGGGCGAGTACGGACACAACGCAGTATATTCTTGATAATAACGGATATCATTTGGAGTTTTCAAGATCAAATCTTACTCCAGGTGTTGCATATGGGGCTACACAGTTTATGCCAAGTAATAAGATCCTGGGCATAAGCAATTATGGAGTTGAGCATTTATTGATCGCAGATATTGCAGTAGAAACTAACAAGGGAAATATTCCTGTGTCGGAAATTGATTTTGGATATCCTTTGGAGTTGCCTGGCACATAATTTGTAGGGGGGGTGATTCAGATGAGAAGATGCTGGCTTCTACTGCTTCTGCTTTTTCTTTTTAACGGATGTGTATCGAAGTCAGAGAAAACTGGGGAGCCAGAATTATTAACCTTTCCCGGCCTGGATTGGAACGCGAGTATCGAAGAAGTCGAAGAACAGTTCCCGGGTGGAGAGACACGTACCTATGAGAATGTACCGGACACAGCGTATTATGTAGTGGATGGAGTTTCTCTATGGGACGATGCTGTCTCTTTGAGTTTTACGTATCAGGACGGATATCTGACGACATTGGACTGTGTGTATGAGGATCCCGAGATCGAACCGGATGCGATTCGAGAGAAGGTGCGAGCGGCCTATGGAGAGCCTTATCGGGAGTACACATGGCAGCAGGGACTCAATAGCTGGAGGTCGAAAGAACGCATGATTGACCGTGTCCAGGATGAGGAGACTGTGTGGAAGATTGGAGAAGAACTGAAAATCCTGCAGCCGATTCGAGAAGAGCGGTATGATGATTATTATGGGATTCTGCAGAGTCTGTGCGAAAATCATCTGGTCAGTCTATCCTTCGATGATGAGCGGAATATTCTGACGTGGAGACCGGTCTGGTACAGCATGTTTAGTCACCACTACACGGAGCCCAGGATCTTGGGCAAGGTGCCTCTGGAGCAGCTGATGGAAGCGTCCGAGGAGGGCGAGAAAGTCTATGCGGAGGATGGCGTGTTGCAGGAGATTCGATGGGCTTGCGGGGAAGAGAGACTGGAAGAACTGCAAGACGAGTGGGGCGCTTCCAGTGACCGGTTTTTGTCATATGACATGCCGGAGGGAAGTATCTTCTGGGTATCCGAGGAACAGGTATATGACAATTTCGGGAAAGAATCAGAAGAAGACTTATATATGTCTATGGTGAACGAGGAGACGGAACGAGAGGAAGACAGTTCCTATTGGGGGCGTGTCCAGATGTATCGAACGCCGCTCGTGCTGGTATACTGGGATGGAGAGGCAGAAGAGCTCGTGTGGGATTTGACAGGGCAGGCAAATCTCGAACGAGTACAGGCCCAGTTGAGTTAGACAGAGGTTTCCTATGGTTATCGGGCAGAAAATACTTCTAGAATCCAGAAAAAGAAAGGGGCAGAAATCATCTGATATGCTCCCTTCTAAGTAAACAAGTTTTTATTATTTCACTTGTCTACCT
>CALBGL010000024.1 GCA_937892735.1 uncultured Clostridia bacterium
TCGGATCTGCGAAAATGGCTGCGGATGATTCTGGAACAGGACAAACAGATGCCGCCTTATCCGGTGATGTGGGTTCTTGGCTGGATGAGCAGACTCTGGGCAGGCGTACCGGTCAAAGCGGTCTCGCCGGTTACGGCGCTGCGCCGCCGCCAGGGCTTAGTGGCTGTCCCGGTATTATTTATCGTGGGAGAGATGGATCGGAAAAAAGAGATGGTACAGGAACTGTATGACGCGAAACAGGGGGATAAAGTGCTGTACCTGATGTCCGACCCGGTAGATCCGGTGGAATATGGGCTGCAGATAGAGGAATTCTTGCGAGAAACCACGGAAGAAAAAAGAGCTGTGGTCTGATGGAGGGAAAGAACATGCTAACGAGAGATTATCGATATCCGAATGGCAGAGGGGTCTATAACAAAGCCAGAGCCAAGATCAATCTGACACTGGAGGTGGGGAAAGCCCGGGAAGATGGGTTTCATCAGGTCTCGATGATCATGCAGAGTCTGCGTCTATGGGATGATGTGGAACTGTTTGTGGGACGGGATACGGTCAATACCTTTGAATGCAACGTTCCGTTTCTGAAAATGGATGAGAAGAATATCGCGTACAAAGCCATTCTCATGATGCAGGAACGGTTTTCCATCCAGCAGGCGGTACATCTGCGTTTATACAAAAAGATTCCCATCGCGGCGGGCCTAGCAGGCGGAAGTACCGATGTGGCGGCTGTATTGCGGGGGATGAATAAGTTGTTTCATCTCAGCCTATCGACGGAAAAACTGATGGAACTGGGGGCGGAAATTGGTTCTGATGTTCCGTTTTGTATCATGGGAGGGACATGCCTTGCGACAGGAAGAGGAGAGAAAGTGAAGCAGCTCCCACCGCTTCCCAGAACCTATATTGTACTGGTAAAACCGGATTTCAGTGTATCCACGCCGTGGGCCTATAAGGCATTTGACGCGTGGGAACCGGGACGCAAGCCGAACGTGCAGCAGATGCTTGATGTGATAGAGTCCCGGGATATTACGAAGATGCAGGCGGAGATGGTCAACATGCTGGAACCGCCGGTGATCCATGAGCACCCTGTGATTCAGCAGCTCAAAGACAGGATGAAGGAAGAGGGTGCGGACGCGGTCTCTATGAGCGGCAGCGGTCCTACGGTATATGGGCTGTTCAAGCGGGAAGAAGCCGCGCGGGAAGCGCATAGGCGGATGCGCAGTGTATTCCCGTATCGGTATCAGGTACTGTTTACTTGTACGGAGAATCCCAGATATCAGATGAGAGGAGAATGGAAATGAATGTAGTCGTTTTCTTTACGGATCAACAGCGGTGGGATACCACAGGGGTTCATGGCAATCCCTGTATGCTGACGCCAAACTTCGATAAGATGGCAATGGAGGGAACGCATGTCTACGAGGCATTTACACCGCAGCCCGTCTGCTGTCCTGCCCGCGGCGTTCTGCAGACGGGGAAATACGCTACGACGGTGGGGACATACCGTAATGCCCGGGTACTGGGTCGCGCGCATAAGACCATGGCGGATTATTTCAACGCGGCGGGTTATGATACAGGGTATATCGGAAAATGGCATCTGGGTTCCGGCCGCGGCGCCGTACCGGAGGAAGAGCGGGGAGGCTATCGTTACTGGTTGGGCGCCAATTCGCTGGAACACACATCGACTGCTTATCATACGGTGGTGTATGATAATGAGAATCAGGAAGTAACCCTGCCGGGGTATCGGGTGGACGCGCTGACAGATGCGGCGATTCGATATATTGATGCCCATAAGGAGCATCCCTTTTTCCTGTTCATCTCGTATCTGGAACCGCATTTTCAGAATTCGAATGACAGCTTTCCGCCGCCGGATGTGGACTATAATCGGGCATATTCCTATATGCCGCCGGATCTGGGGGCGCTTTCCGGCACGGCTTGGCAGCATCTGTCCGGCTACTATGGTATGGTGAAACGGCTGGATCAGGCCTTTGGCAGAGTGCAGGACGCGCTGAAGAGTCTGGGACTCGCGGAGGATACGATCGTCCTGTATACCTCGGATCATGGGTGTCATTTCAAGACGAGAAACGCGGAATATAAGCGTTCCTGCCACGAGAGTTCGGTGCGGATTCCCATGGCGCTCACAGGCGGTCCTTTTACAGGAGGCGGTCGTCTGCGCCAGATGGTGAGCCTAGTGGATATCGCGCCGACACTCTTAGAAGCCTGCGGTATCCCGGTACCGGAGGACATGCAGGGGCATTCCTTCCTGCCCTCGTTGAGGAACCCGCAGGAAAAGGGCCCGGAGGAGATCTTTATCCAGATCAGCGAGTCGCAGGTGGGACGGGCTGTCAGGACCAAACGATGGAAATATTCGGTGGAGGCGCCGGACAAAGACCCGATCCAGGATTCCTGCTCGGATCATTATGTGGAGACGTTTCTGTACGACCTGGAGCACGATCCCTGGGAGCAGCATAACCTGATTCACAGCGCGGCGCATGAGCCGGTATGCCAGGTGATGCGGGAGAGGTTGCTGCGTTGTATGAAGAACGCGGGAGAGGCACCCGCGGTCATCACGCCCGCGGAGAAAAAACAGCAGGGCGCTTTGAAAATCTTTCCAGGGGAAGAGTGGCTGTGATGAGAAAGGGAGAGCGTAACCGGATCAGCGATGTGGCAGGGGTTACTGTAGGACATTATACGGTGGACACGCCGCGCCATCACACCGGGGTGACGGTGATTCTGCCTGCCCCGGAGGAGCCGTTTCTCTTCACGCATAAGATGGTGGCTGCGAGCGCGGTGCTGAATGGCTTCGGCAAGGCGCAGGGGCTGGTGCAGATCGAAGAACTGGGGACGCTGGAAACACCCATCGCCCTCACGAATACGATGAATATCGGCAAGGTACACGACGCGCTGGTGGAATATATGGCGCGTCAGGCAGAGGCTCATGGAGTCAGGCTGCGTTCGGTGAATCCGATCGTGGGAGAATGCAATGACAGCGCGTTAAACGAGATCACAGAACGAGTGATTGAGAAGGAGCACGTATTTGCGGCGATAGAGAGCGCCAGCGCTGATTTCATGCTGGGCGATGTGGGCGCTGGAAAGGGAACCACCTGTTTTGGGCTGAAAGGTGGAATCGGTTCGGCCTCCCGGGTGTTTGAGGTCGGGAAGGAGACGTATACGCTGGGAGTGCTGGTACAGAGCAACTTCGGCGAGATGGAAAATCTGCGTTTGGATGGAAAGCCCATTGGAAGGGAGTTGACGCAGCAGCTCGCGTCCTCGGAACCGGATAAAGGGTCGATCATGATCGTGGCCGCCACGGATATGCCGGTGACATCCCGGCAGCTTCGGCGTATCATCAAGCGTGCCGGTGTGGGATTGGCGCGGCTGGGATCCTTCTGGGGGCATGGCAGCGGGGATATTGTGATCGGTTTTTCCACGGCACAACGGATCTGTTCGGAGGAATCATCCGGGACTATCGTTCTGCGTGCGCTGAATGAAGAGTATATCAATATACCCTTTTCTGCGATGGCCGATGCCACGGAGGAGGCAGTCGTACGCTCGATGATGGAGGCGGGACCGGTAGGAAATCGTCATAGTCTGGCAGAATTTGTGAAGAGAAGATGAAGTTTTTTATTTTTTTCAAAAACATGGTAATTTGACATCAGATGTGATATAATAAAGACAAATTTCTATGAATGGAGGTTTATCAGAATGGAATTTCCACAGAGTTTTTCCCTGGAAGGTAAGATTGCTCTGGTAACGGGTGCGTCCTATGGCATTGGTTTTGCTATTGCCAGCGCGTATGCGAAGGCGGGAGCGACAATTGTATTTAATGATATCAAGCAGGAGCTGGTGGATAAGGGGCTGGCTGCTTATAAGGAGCAGGGCATTGACGCGCATGGCTATGTATGCGACGTTACCGATGAGGCGGCAGTACAGGCTATGGTCAAGAAGATCGAGGAAGAGGTCGGCGTGATCGATATTCTGGTGAATAACGCGGGAATCATCAAGCGTATTCCCATGTGCGACATGACGGCGGAGCAGTTCCGTCAGGTGATCGATGTGGATTTGAACGCGCCTTTCATCGTTTCTAAGGCCGTGATCCCCAGCATGATCAAGAAGGGTCATGGTAAGATCATCAACATCTGCTCCATGATGAGTGAGCTGGGGCGTGAGACGGTTTCCGCTTATGCGGCAGCCAAGGGCGGACTGAAGATGTTGACTCGTAATATTGCCTCCGAGTACGGAGAGTATAACATCCAGTGCAATGGTATTGGCCCTGGTTACATCGCGACGCCGCAGACTGCGCCGCTGCGCGAGATTCAGCCTGACGGCAGCCGTCATCCGTTCGATCAGTTCATTATCGCGAAGACACCGGCCGCTCGTTGGGGCGAGACCGAGGATTTGCAGGGACCCGCGGTGTTCCTGGCATCCGATGCGTCGAACTTTGTCAACGGCCATATCCTGTATGTGGACGGCGGTATCTTGGCTTATATCGGCAAGCAGCCGCAGTGAGGAAGAGAAAAACATCTTCAAATGTAAAATCGAGAGGCAGGGTATAAATACCTTGCCTCTTAAGTTTATACCTGAAAAAGGATTCGGTTCAGGTCTTTAATATATGGAAGCCATTATGAAAATAATTGAAATAAGAGACAGGGCGCCGGAATTGATGAAACGGCTGTTGAAGATATGGGAAAGCTCCGTACGGGCTACGCATCGGTTTCTATCAGATGGTGAAATTCAGAAAATAAAGGAGTATGTTCCCCAGGCGTTGGAGGGGATTGCTCATTTGTTGATTGCGGAAAATGAGACAGGACAGCCGGCAGCCTTTATGGGAATTGAGAACGGTACGCTTGAAATGTTGTTCATTTCTCCGGAAGAAAGAGGAAAAGGGCTTGGAAAACGTCTGATTCACTATGGGATTGAAAACTATGGAGTCCAACGTTTGGCGGTAAATGAACAGAATCCACAGGCAAAGGGATTTTATGAACACATGGGTTTTCAAGTTTATAAAAGGACGGACTGTGATGAACAGGGAAACCCCTATCCACTTTTATACATGAGCCTTGTACGAAAGCCGAGGGAGAATTTAGATCATAGAGGGAACCGAACGAATACGCCAACATTAGAGACAGAGCGGTTGATTTTAAGAAAATTTGCGAAGCGGGATATGGAAGCACTGTTTCTTATTCTTCGGGATGAGGAGGTCAATAGATTTTTGCCGTGGTATCCTGTAAAAGACCTAGATGAAACCAGTAAGTTTTATGAGGAAAACTATGCCTCAAAATATGCCCGGCAGCAGGCGTATGCTTATGCTGTCTGCTTGAAAGAAGACGATGTTCCGATCGGTTACATAAACGTGGCTATAGAAGAGCCTCATGATTTTGGCTATGGACTTCGTAAGGAGTTTTGGCATAAAGGAATTGTCACGGAAGCGGGTCAGGCAGTCATCAGACAGGTGAAAAAAGACGGCCTGCCCTATATCACGGCGACACATGATCGGAATAATCCCCGAAGCGGCGGTGTCATGCGGAATGTAGGTATGAAATACCAGTATTCCTATGAGGAACAGTGGCAGCCGAAAAACATTTTGGTAACATTTCGAATGTACCAGCTTAATCTGGATGGAAAGGAAAGCCGTGTCTATCAGAAATACTGGGACGATTCAGCGGTGCATTTTATAGAACCCAATTTGTAAGCAATTTCAGGAAGGCGGTTTCAAAAGCATATCGACGTATTCCAATTATAAGAAAGAACCAGCAGTTGGCGATTCCTGCGAGATGTTTATATTCGAGTGCGGTATATAACAGGAAGTAGTCTGGCATCAGGTCATGCAAGACCAGAACCCTCCATTTGTTTCCAATCAGCATCAGCGTCGTTTCCACATTTTTCAGTATATGGTAGGGTGGATTTTTCGTCAAGTATTCCTTGCCCGTACTTTTTCGGAGAGACAAGCTCTTTGGGGAAAAGTTTTGTAAAATCCTATGGAAAACTTGACAATCAAAGGAAAAAGTACGATAATATATTCTAATACGGAATCTGGAGATTCCGCAGGCTAACGCATAAGAATGGAAGGATGAGGAAGATGGAGAAGAAGAACATTGATTGGGCAAACCTGGGTTTTGGCTATATAATGACGGATCAGCGGTATGTATCGAATTATCGGCACGGCGCCTGGGATGATGGGTGTCTTACGACAGATGCTACCGTTACGATCAGTGAATGCGCCGGCGTTCTGCAGTATGCCCAGACCTGTTTCGAAGGCTTAAAGGCGTATACAACGGAGAAGGGCCAGATCGTCATCTTTCGTCCGGATCTGAATGGGCAGCGGATGGAGGATTCAGCGCGCCGTCTGGAGATGCCGGTATTTCCGAAGGAACGTTTTGTAGACGCGGTGATTCAGACCGTCCGCGCTAACGACGCGTATGTCCCGCCTTATGGTACCGGCGCCACCCTGTACATTCGCCCTTATATGTTTGGTTCCAGCGCGGTGATTGGAGTTAAGCCTGCGCAGGAGTATCAGTTCCGTGTCTTCACAACGCCGGTGGGACCCTACTTTAAAGGCGGCGCGAAGCCCCTTACCATCTGCGTGAGTGACTTTGATCGGGCGGCTCCCCATGGCACGGGACACATTAAGGCCGGCCTGAACTATGCCATGAGCCTGCATGCCATCGTGACGGCCCATAAAAACGGATTCGATGAAAATATGTATCTGGATCCCGCTACCCGCACTAAGGTAGAGGAAACTGGCGGCGCTAATTTCCTGTTCGTTACAAAGGATCACAAGGTGGTCACCCCCAAATCAGACAGCATTCTGCCGTCGATCACCCGTCGTTCCCTGGTGTATGTGGCCAAGGAGTATCTGGGGCTGGAAGTTGAGGAGCGTGAAGTCTATCTGGAGGAGGTGAAGGACTTCGCGGAGTGCGGATTATGTGGCACCGCGGCGGTCATTTCTCCGGTTGGAAGGATTATCAATCATGGGGAGGAAATCAACTTCCCCAGCGGGATGGAGAAGATGGGGCCCGTCACCCAGAAGCTTTACGATACGCTGACAGGCATTCAGATGGGGCATCTGGAAGCGCCGGAAGGCTGGATTCAGGTGGTAGAGTAATATAAAGAAAAGGATTGGAACAGCATGCACTGAACCAATCCTTTTTATTTATTGCAGTTGTAAGCGGAATAGACGGCATCCGTGGAAGGGAACGGAGCAATGGACAGAACCGGTCATGGTTCCGATGTCCTCCCGCGCCCACAAATCCCGGACACGAACTGAGGACTGAGAAGACAGTCCTAGGGATGGCAGAGGGCATTCCAGATGAGACTCACGGGTTCCTGTGTTGAAAAATGCCAGATATAGACTGCCATCCTCGTCTCGACTCGTCCAGAGAATGGAGGAGGCGCCGCAGGAAAGTTCATGCGCGTCATCCGCATGGCGCAGCATACGCAGTACATCGGGGTTTGTCAAGAGAGAAAGCGTCCATTCGTCATTATCCCGAAGCTCGCCGCCCATCATCAAAGGAGAACGGAAGATGCAGAAGAGCGTCATCATCGTGCGCTGTTCATCGTGGGAGAGTCCTGTCCAACGATCGCCTTTTCCATGTTCGACGGAACGGATGCCGATATGGCCCAGCGGCAGCATATCGCAATCGGGCCAGCAGCCAGGACGAGAAACGCCCTGCCACAAACGGCAACGGTCAAACATCTCGGCAAGCTGATGCCAATCGTCCCACAGGTCGCCCGTCATGCGCCACATATTTGCGTGAGCGCATAGATGATCGGCTTGCTGCCGCAGCGCCGGACCGGGAGAAAGACTCAGCACCATGGGACGGCCGCATTGGTCGATGGCGTGACGGATGAGTTCAATTTCACCTTTGCCAGCGTAAGGATCCGTCGGATGATAGGCGGTCGTGCAGATATCATCGACTTTCACATAGTCCACGCCCCAGGCGGCGTACAGGTCAAACAACGAATTGTAATAGGCCTGCGCTCCATGAGCCTGGGGATTTACCCCATACATGTCCGTATTCCAGGAGCAGACAGAGAAGGGGTGAGCAATTTCCCGGGCAGTTGCAGTCGTGCCCAGAATCGGCGTGTTCTGATGTACGGCCTGACGAGGAATCCCTCGCAGGATATGGATCCCAAACCGCAGCCCCAGGCTGTGAATATAATCTGCTAAAGGCCGAAAGCCCTGACCATCGGCAGAAGAGGGAAAGCGATTGGGCGCGGGAATGAGTCGGGAATATGCGTCCATTTCCAATGGAACAAAGGGACGATAAGCCGAACTGACAGCACCCGGCTCATACCATTGAATATCGCAGACGATGTATTCCCAGCCAAAGGGAAGCATGTGAGCGGCCATATATTCCGCGTTGCCGCGAATCTCAGCTTCTGTGACAGAGGCACCGTAAGAATCCCAGCTGTTCCAGCCCATAGGGGGCGTCAGCGCTATGTCGGTATGTTTCATAAAAATTCCTCCTTACCCACGTAATAGTGTATAGTTTTTTGTCATGAGATATGCGATGAGTTCATCATCCGTCGTGATCGGCGATTCTGTGACGATACCGCCGTTGCAGGGATCTCCTTTGCGGTGATAGTCGGAGCCGGAGATCATGGACAGGTGAGCGTAACTGGCCCAGGATACGGAGAGAAAGTTATGCGAATCATGGCGTTCGTTGCCATTATAGGCTTCCAGGCCATCGATCAGCGATTCCTTAACCAGGGACATATGGTAGCGAAACGGATGGGCTTGATAGATAAGCAGATGGTTTTTATGCGCTAAAGACGAAAAACTTTCCAGATCCATGCTCATCAGATCGCCATGACTCATCAAAAACTCGTCGGAAGCGCCGTAGACGAGGTAGTCGTTTTCGCTGCCGTCAAATCGCAATTCAAATCCGAGCAGGATGGTAAATTGGGGAGTCGCATATTGCAGAATCTCTTTGCGTTTCTCTATATACCAAGCAATCTGTTCTTCCCAGGAAGCCTCTTTCATGTGTTGGAATGTGGGACGGTTCATATGGTTTGTCACCACGATCGTGCGGTATCCGGCCGCCTTGTAATCCTCCACGGCCTCCCGGGGAGTAACGCGGGCGCAGATGCTGACATCGTTCGTATGCATGTGTAATTCGGTTTTATAGGGCATGGAATGTTTCCTCCTCTGTGATGGTATATAAATAACTGCGGCCTTGCCGGCCGATCTGACGAGCCACACCGATTTCCCGCAGTGCGGACAGTGCATAGGAAGCGCTGCGGGGAGAGAAGCGGGTTGCCTTGATAAAATCCTTCATGGTAAACGATTCGGGCAGCGAATCCGGGATCAGAGAGATGTAATCTGCGGGGCCAGTCAGGAGTTTAGCAGGCCCGATCGCAAAGGGAACTCGATCCACTCGATGCGAGCCCCGTTTCCCCTCCCGTCCCCAACCATCCTGATAGCGATATTCCCGCAGGTCTATCAGAATAGGCAAAAGGCAGAGATGAGGATGCATCAGATAGGGACGGATTCGATACAGTTCTGGCAGCAGCATGTATAAATTCCCCGTTTTGGGAGAGCGGCGACCCTTCGATACTTCTCCGGTATTCGGTTGGATCCAATGGACCCATTTGTGCCAGGGAATCGGATAAACGATAGTGACAGGAAACTTCGGCAAGAATACATCCAGTTTTTTTGCAAGCGGCGTAAAGCTTCCGGTCTGCACTTCCAGGATTCGACCATCTCTGTAGATATCCGCAATAAAGGAGCCGACGGGAATCTCGTGATATTCCGCATCTGGCTCCAGATAATACTTGAGGACAGAGTGAAGGGTGCGTTCCTTTTGGGTGCCGATACCTTGCGACACCGAAGTCTCTGACAGTACGAGAGCCTGCTGAAGGCGTTCATAACGCTGAATTTCAGAAAGCTCTCCCATCATCGCCCTCACTGTGGCAGATCCTTTCGATGAAGGATCTGCAGGTAAACTCTGCAATACATGATTAAGGAGAACAGTAAAGCCGTGAAGGGAATCCAGATTAGCAGATAGATGACCAATTCAGGCAGACTTTGACCCAACAAAACCAGAATAGTGATCGCAATATAATAGATGGTCGTGGATACTTTTCCCCACCAGTAGGCGCCGAAGGGTTTTCCTGTACGATGCAGCACCCAGATACCGGCAAAGAACATGATCCCTTCCTTCAGCACCAGAAGGACGAATAAGGGAATGACGGCAGGCATCTTTACGCAAAGACAGAAGGCGACGACGGCTTGTGTCAGCTTGTCCGCGATAGGATCTAAGACTTTGCCCAGATTCGTAATCATATTGAAGTGACGGGCGATATAGCCGTCCAGCGTATCGGTCAGACCGGAGAGGATGAGGATCAGAGCAGCCCCTATCATCTCATCATGGAAAAAAAGCGCAACAAACACAGGGATCAACAGAATCCGAATCAAAGATAAAAGATTAGGGATCGTGAAAATGCGGTTCATAGGCGCCTCCATTACAATTTAATATATTCAATAGTATCACACTTTGGTACCGATTTCAACCATAGATTCTTGATTCTCGTTGGAAAATATGCTAGAATCAAAGCAAAATAGTGAGGAGGAATCTATCATGCTGACGATCACTTTGCAGGCTGGAGGATACGAGGCGACTTTCGCGCCGGCGAACGGCGGCGCCTGTATTTCTTTGCAAAAAGGCGATTTACATTTGTTTCATCAATGGAGTAAGCCAGAGGAGGTAGAGGAGCATCCCACTTCCTATGGCCTACCCTGTCTGCTTCCGCCGAATCGGATCGACGGAGGACGTTTCGTTTTTGAAGGGGTGGAGAGTGCGCTTCCGGTCAATGAGCCGGATCGGAACAATTCTCTGCATGGTTTTTTGCATAAGCGCCCCTGGCAGGTAGAAGGGTATTTTGAGGATGAGGACATGGCAGAGATTCATATGGTCTTTGAGGGAGATCGGGATACGGATTTCTATGCGTATTACCCGTATGAATTTGAGGCAGAACTCATCTATCGTTTGGACAAGGAGGGGCTGCATCAGGAGTTTCGGCTGACTAATTACAGTGAGGGGGATATGCCTTATGGGTTGGGATGGCATACTGCGTTCGCGGTGCCCTTTGCTGAAGGCGCGCGTGCGGAGGATACCAAGGTTCGCGTATCCATTGGCAAGAGGGTGATGCTGGATGATCGTGCTTTGCCGACCGGAGAACTCCGTCCTCTTTCTGAGGAGGAGGAAAAATTCCGGGGAGCCGGCCAATCTCCGGTATACGCGGATATGGATGACCATTTCACGGCAGAGCCTATCGAAGTGAATGGACAGCCGTTCCACGGCGCTGTTTTAGAGGATCTTGCCAGCGGGCACAGGCTGTATTATCGCGTGGACGATTTTTACAAGCATTGGATGATCTGGAACTGTCATCAGGAGGGGAGCTTTATCTGCATCGAACCGCAGAACTGGCGTGTCAATGCGCCGAATCTGGAACTGCCCCGAGAAGAATCCGGGCTGGGCGTGTTGGGAAGTCAGGAGACCGTCACCGTACGGGCTGATGTCTATGCAGAATAAGATTGTCCTTCAAGGCGGCGGGTATGAAGCGGTATTGTTTCCGGAGGCAGGTGGTGCGTTGGTCACACTGCGAAAAGGGGAATGGGATGCGTTCTGGCCCTGTAAAACTGCCGAGGAGGCGATGGCCGCACCGACAAGACATGGCCTGCCCTGTCTGTTTCCACCGAACCGGATCGATGAGGGCCGCTTTACTTTCGATGGCCGTCCGTATCAGTTTACGATGAAACAGCCGAATCCCAAGCGCCTTTTCTCCCACGGCTTTTTATATACACGTCCCTGGCAGGCGGTTCGTGTGGAAGAAAATGCGGTGACCATGCGGTTTGACTGCAATTCGCATACGGATTTTTATCCGGATTTCCCGCACGCGTTCCGCATGGATGTGCAGTATACGCTGACGGAGGAAGGGCTCCTGCAGAATGTGTGTCTGGAGAATCGGAGTTCCCATAAGATGCCGGTGGGCCTGGGCTGGCATACCGCCTTCAAGTTGCCCCTATCCCCCGATGCGCCGTCGGATTCTGTCCGGATGCGCGTTTCTGTGGGACAGCGTATCCTGCTGGATGATCGTATGCTGCCAACGGGAGAAGTACGTGCCCTGAATGAGGCAGAGCAGAAACTGCGTTCCGATGAGGGACTATCGCCCCTGTATAAGGATTTGGACGATCACTTTACAGCAAACCCTATTCTGGTCGATGGAAAACCCTTTCACGGTGCAGTTCTGACCTCGGTCGATCACCGGATCCTCTACGAGGTAGATCCGTCGTACCGTCACTGGATGTTGTTCAATGCGCACAGTGCGGGCAATCTGATCTGTATTGAACCTCAAAACTGGCGCATCAATGCGCCCAATCTGCTGCTCCCCTATGCGGTATCCGGCCTGGACATACTGGCGCCGGGTGAGAATGTTTCCTATTATAGTCGCATCCGAATGGAATAAAAAGAGAGTGTGAAAAACGAGAATTCGTTTTTCACACTCTTTTTCTTGACGGCACTAACGGGGAAAACGCAAGGGACATTTTATTCATCTTGATTATCAATTATATAAATGATGCAAGCAATGCCAGCATCATGGAAAACAAAATCGTTCTGCGAAGCGCTTGATTCAGAAGTGCCGCTCCAAAGTGATGATACTACGCGACGCGTAGTATCATCAAAAACTGCGGTTTTACGCCCCGGCAGCCCGAAACACCCCAAAGTGATGATACCGCGCGACGCGTAGTATCATCAAAAACTGCGGTTTCACGCCCCGGCAGCCCGAAACACCCCAAAGTGATGATACTGTGCGACGCATAGTATCATCAAAATCCAGGGTTTCACGCCGTGGCAGCCCGAAACACC
>CALBGL010000025.1 GCA_937892735.1 uncultured Clostridia bacterium
GACCCTGTATGAAAATGGTCCAGATTCGCGAATGAAAAGCTCTGTACCTTCTTATACAGATCAGCCCGGAGGTCCGAAGAAAAACTGACAGAAGCTTTCGCCGCGAAATAATTGCCCCCTACACCGCCGCCCATCATCATGAGCGCCACCAGCACCATAAGCCCACCGGTCTGCAGTATATAGGCTGTACTTTCTGCGGTAACACCATAATTGATGATATTTGCCATCAATCGGGGCAT
Organism: uncultured Clostridia bacterium; assembly: GCA_937892735.1. GTDB lineage: Bacteria > Bacillota > Clostridia > Lachnospirales > Bianqueaceae > Faecimorpha. The sequence goes on from CALBGL010000025.1 coordinate 240, forward strand.
CAGCACCTCTCCTACGACTTCCGTCAGCATCAGGATCGGCCCGATGATGAAAAATGGCAAATAGGGTTTGATATACCGAAAATAAAATCTCATTTCTCCTGCTCCTCCTGGCATATACGCTTTAGGTTTTCTTCCAGTTTTTCATAAAATATCATCATTTGTTCCCTCTCGGACTCGCTCAGATTCTGATACATTTCCCGGATGGTCTTCTGGAAGATCTCATGACTGTTTTCGACCACTTGCTGCCCTTTCTCTGTTAGACTCACCTTATGAAAGCGGTTGTCCTCCATATCCACCACCCGTTCCAGATATCCACCCTTCTCCAACTTCTTCAGCGATGTCGCTACCGCGGAAGACGAGATCTTGAACCGCTCCGCGATCTGTATTTGAGAAGACTGCGGATGATCTGACAGATACATCAAAATCTGATGCTGCGCTCGATAGACGCCGGTTTTGTTCAGCCGTATTTCCATCGCTCGCCGATGAAGGCGGTGAAGTTCCCGGAACTTCATATCCAGCTCCATGATTTCCATATGCGACCCTCCCATTCAATTGATAAATTAGTTGATAATTAACACGTTTATTATAGCCCTTGTCAAATGCTTCGTCAATACAAAATAGAAAAAAAGCCGTGCATCTGATTAGACACACAGCTTTTTTCCATTATACATTGAACCGAAAGAGAACTACGTCCCCATCCTTCATCTCATATTCTTTTCCTTCCGAACGGACCAGCCCGTTCTCGCGAGCCGCAGCGTAACTGCCGCAGCGCATCAGATCCTCATAGGCTACCACTTCGGCACGGATGAAACCACGCTCAAAGTCGGAATGAATCTTTCCCGCTGCCTGCGGCGCTAACGTCCCTTTCTTGATTGTCCATGCCCGACTCTCTGTGGGTCCTGCAGTCAGGTAGCTGATCAGCCCCAGAAGATCATAGCTGGCGGCAATCAGCCGATCCAGTCCCGAGTGCGTCAGCCCCAGTTCCTCCAGGAACATCTGCTTCTCGTCATCGTCCAGCGCGGCAATCTCCTCCTCGATCTTGGCGCAGACTACAAAGACCTGCTCTCCATGCTCCGCCGCGTATTCCCTCACCTTCTTCACCCGCGGATTACTCTTTCCGTCGTCTGCCAGATCGTCTTCCGTCACATTGGCGGCGTAGATAACCGGCTTTGCAGTTAACAGCTGAAAAGAATCCAGAATCGCCTGCTCCTCCGTATCCAACGAAAGCACCTTGGCACGCTGTCCGTCTTCCAGCACCTTGCGCGCCTTCTCAATCATCACAAGCTCCGCCTCCAGTGATTTATCTGCCTTGGCCGCTTTCGCAGTCTTGGCATAGCGGCGCTCCAGCGTCTCCAGATCCGCAAAAATCAACTCCAGGTTGATCGTATCAATATCCCGCATGGGATCTACGCTGCCATCCACATGAATAATGTCATCATCCTCAAAACAGCGCACCACATGTACAATGGCGTCCACCTCCCGAATATGGGACAGAAACTGATTCCCCAGTCCTTCTCCCTTACTGGCGCCCCGCACCAAGCCCGCGATGTCCACAAATTCGATAGTGGCCGGCGTCGTCTTCTCCGACTGATACATTTCGGTCAGCGCCTTCAGTCGTGGATCGGGCACCGCCACGATGCCCACGTTGGGCTCGATCGTACAGAAGGGATAATTGGCAGAAGCCGCGCCTGCCTTGGTCAGGCAGTTGAACAATGTACTTTTTCCTACATTGGGTAACCCCACAATTCCTAATTTCATAGACTTAACTTCCTCACATTCTGGTAAAATAGGCAAACTCAAAAAAAGTGTTTTCAAACCCTTGAAAATGTAGTATTATTGTATCATACTTTGAAGAAATTGCAAGTGCTTCTTCGAAGTAGGATTGATGTATATTTCGGAGGTAAAGAATGGGAAAATATTTTGGCACGGATGGTTTTCGGGGCGAGGCGAACAAGACTCTCACCGTCGAACACGCCTATAAGGTTGGCCGTTTTATCGGCTGGCACTATGGCAAAGACCATCCGGCGCGCATTGTAATCGGCAAAGATACTCGGCGTTCCAGCTACATGTTTGAATATGCTCTGGTCTCCGGTTTGACAGCTTCTGGTGCGAACGTATCTTTGCTGCATGTAACCACGACGCCCAGTGTCTCATATGTGGTACGTTCAGACAACTTTGATTGCGGCATCATGATCAGCGCGAGCCATAATCCCTATTACGATAATGGGATCAAGCTGATCAATGAAAACGGCGAAAAGATGGATGAAGAGACGATTCTGAAAATTGAAGCCTATCTGGATGGTCAAGGGCCCGATATTCCGTTAGCTACACGGGATCATATCGGCTATACCGAGGATTATTCCGCAGGGCGTAACCGCTACATCGCCTATCTGATCTCCCTGGCGACCCGTTCCTATCGCGGCATGCGAGTCGGACTGGATTGCGCGAACGGCAGTGTCTGGATGATCGCCAAAAGTGTATTTGATGCGCTGGGCGCAAAAACCTACGTGATCCACGATAAACCGAATGGACTGAATATCAATGAAAATTGTGGTTCTACGCATATCCAGTCTCTGCAGGAGTTAGTGAAAGCCAAACATCTGGATGTGGGCTTTGCCTTTGATGGCGATGCGGATCGCTGTCTAGCCGTAGATGAAAACGGAAACGTGGTTAATGGTGATGGAATTCTCTATCTATACGGCAAATACCTAAAGGAACGCCATAAGCTTCTGAATAATACGGTGGTCACCACGGTTATGTCCAATCTGGGCCTGTATAAGGCTTTCGATCGTGAAGGTATTCAGTATGAAAAAACCGCTGTCGGGGATAAATATGTCTATGAGTGTATGCAGCAAAAGGGGCATCGCATTGGCGGAGAACAGTCCGGCCATATCATTTTCAGCAAGTATGCGACTACGGGCGATGGCCTCCTGACCGCGATCAAGGTGATGGAAGTCATCCTAGAACGCAAGACCACGCTGAGCCGTCTTGTCGCTTCTCTGGAAATCTATCCGCAGGTGCTCAAAAATGTGCCTGTGTCCGACAAAGAGGTTGTCATGCAGGACGAGGATGTCCTGTCTGCTGCACAAGCTGTCGAAAAGCAGTTGGGAGAAGATGGACGCATTTTGCTGCGTCCCAGTGGTACTGAACCGCTCATCCGTATTATGGTAGAGGCCAAGACGCAGGCTCTCTGTGAGCAGTGTGTCGATCAGGTCTACCAAGTCATTCAAAAGAAGGGATACGTGACCATGCGTTAAGCCTTGTCCGTTTTCCACATAAATCACTGTAAAGGGGAAATGAACATGAGAGGTGTTGAAACCAGAATCCAGGAGATTCGCCGAATGATCTTCACATCCGTAGCCAAGATGGCTTACGACTCCGAAGGAAAGCCCGTCGACAAACAGATCGAAGAGCTTCCTTATAAGATTATTCCTGGGGAAGTCGGCAATTTTCGTAATGACGTATTCTTAGAGAGGGCTATTGTTGGCGAGCGTCTGCGTCTGGCGATGGGTCTGCCCTGCCGAAATGCCGGAGAACATTCTCCCATCTCGGACAATATCGAAGCGGCCGATCAGCCGGAGACTTACTATACGCCTCCTCTGATCAACGTCATCAAATTCGCCTGTAATGGCTGTGTAGAAAAACGTTACCTGGTAACGGAAGGCTGCCAGGGCTGCCTTGCCCATCCCTGTGTAGAAGTCTGTCCAAAAGGTGCCATCACGTTGGATCGCTACAATGGCCGTTCTCACATCGACCCGGCAAAATGTATTCAGTGCGGCCGCTGCGCTGATGTCTGCGGCTATAACGCCATCATCAAGCAGGAACGTCCCTGTGCCATGGCCTGCGGCGTCGATGCGATTCACAGCGATGCCAATGGTAAGGCAGAGATCGATTACGATCGCTGCGTTTCCTGCGGCATGTGTCTGGTAAACTGTCCTTTTGGCGCGATTTCTGACAAGTCACAGATCTTCCAGGTCATCCGCGCTATTCAGTCCGGCCAGAAAGTATACGCCGCCGTTGCACCCGCTTTTGTCGGACAGTTCGGTCCCAAGGTTACCCCTGGTAAATTGCGTGCTGCCATGCGCGAACTTGGCTTTACCGACGTCTTTGAGGTCGCCGTCGGCGCGGATTTGTGTACCGCCCAGGAAGCGGAAGACTTCGTCCGCGAAGTGCCGGAGGAGCTGCCATTCATGGGAACTTCCTGTTGCCCGGCCTGGTCTTCTATGGCCAAGAAATTGTTCCCAGATCATGCGCAGTGTATCTCCATGGCTCTGACGCCGATGACCCTGACAGCTCGTCTGATCAAACACCAGTATCCGGATGCCAAGGTCGTCTTCATCGGTCCCTGCGCCGCTAAAAAGCTGGAAGCACGTCGCCGCAGCGTCCGAAGCGAAGTCGATTTTGTCTTGACTTTCGAAGAAATGGCCGGCATCTTTGCCGCCAAAGACATTGATCTGGGACAGCTGGAGGAAGATCCGAACGGCGTCAACAACGCCTCTTCCGACGGCCGTGATTTCGCCGTATCCGGTGGTGTTGCCCAGGCCGTAGTCAATGTCATCAAGGAACGCTACCCGGACCGCGAGGTGAAAGTCGCCAATGCCGAAGGTCTGCGTGACTGTCGCAAGATGATGGCTGCCGCCGTCGCCGGTAAATATCCCGGATATCTGCTGGAAGGTATGGCCTGCCCCGGCGGCTGTGTCGCAGGCGCCGGTACCATGCAGCCTATCAAAAAATCTCAGACTGCCGTCCATTTGTACGCTAAACGTGCAGATCACAAGATTGCCAGCGAAACCAAATACGTCAAGGAACTGGACAAGCTGATCGACTAAAACTCATTCGCAAAACGGAAGCCCTGTTCATACGCAGGCTTCCGTTTTTTATGTCCAGGTGTTATACGCTTTTCCGAAAACAGTCCCCATGCCACTATGATGACTGATATGCAATTTCACGCCAACTTTTCGATGCCATTGCATATACGTATTCTACCTATTTCCATCAGAGATAGCGTCTCTCTTCTATAATATACAAATTCATCATTTCTCCAGCAGAATCTTCATTTTACCGGAGAAATGCTCCTGTGCAGAATATAAGAATTATACGCTACAGCATGATTCTGCCTGTGTAAAATTTCAGCCTGCGTATAATTGTGTTGCTAAAGGAATGAAATAGCGGAGGTTTATACGCCACATCACGATTATGCCCGACTTTAATTCCAACCTGCGTATAATTAAGTTCTCAAGGAAATGAAATGACGGAGGTTTATACGCTACATCACAATTCTGCTCGACTTTAATTCCAACCTGCGTATAATTAAGTTCTCAAGGGAATGAAATGACGGAGATTTATACGCAGTGGTACGATTCAACTCGTCTGAAATCTTCACTCAGCGTATAAAAAAGTTCTCAAGGAAATGAAATGACGGAGGTTTATACGCCACATCACGATTCTGCCCGACTTGAGTCCTTGCCTAGCGTATAAATTGATTGTAAAAGGAACGAGAAATGCGGTGATTATACGCAGTGGTACGATTCAACTCGTCTGAAATCTTCACTCAGCGTATAAAAAAGTTGTCAAGAGAACGAAATGACAGGGGTTTATACGCTACATCACAATTCCAGTCGACTTTAATTCCAATCTGCGTATAATTAAGTTCTCAAGAGAATGAAATGGCGGAGGTTTATACGCCACATCACGATTATGCCCGACTTTAATTCCAACCTGCGTATAATTAAGTTCTCAAGGAAATGAAATGACGGAGGTTTATACGCTACATCACAATTCTGCTCGACTTTAATTCCAACCTGCGTATAATTAAGTTCTCAAGGGAATGAAATGACGGAGATTTATACGCAGTGGTACGATTCAACTCGTCTGAAATCTTCACTCAGCGTATAAAA
>CALBGL010000026.1 GCA_937892735.1 uncultured Clostridia bacterium
AGTTATCTCCCAGCGTAACCGTAAAGTTCCAATCTTTCGACTGGTCAACCGCATTGCCAGAAACTGTCTTGGAAACCGTCAGGCTCCCGGTAGGTTGGTAAGTGTTAGAAATGTCAATTGTGATAATACGGTTTTCTTTATCAATGACAGCCGGTTGGTAAGCTGCCGTAAAATTCTCTGGCACAGGGTTCTCCACAACGGCATAGGAAACCTCGCCCAACGTGTCTGGATCAGGCAGTTCTTTAAATTCGGCTTCCCAGTTGTTATCTGCGCTGAGGGTTACCGGATCGAGGACGGTGTCGCCCACTTTCAGATAAACCGTAACGGGCTGTTTCAAAGCTTCGTCCGCATCGTTCCAGTTCTTTTTCACCTTCAAGGTGTATTCGCGTTCTTTTTCTCCCATGATAACGCCGCCGTTTGTTCCGATACCTCCGCCGCGTTGTGATTGGTTCCCTGTAATCAACAGCGTAGCAGATTTTTGCGCCAGCTCCTTTGCATTGTCGGAAACAACCGCCTTTAAGGCGTAAGGCTCTATGCTGTTTTTGATTTCAGAAATCGGCGTATCGCCAGACTGATAACGTGGAGAAGTGTCGGGGTCTCCCAAAATACCGCTATCCGCCTCAATACCGCCATCCTTATACCAAAGCACCTGTCCGCCGCCTAAAATACGGTTGGCAAGGGTCAGAACATAATTCTGCCCATCCGTCTTGACAGAAACCACATCGTCGCCCGCGCCGGTTGATGTGTTGTCGTAAATACCTACGCCATTGGTGACAAATACCTCCGTGTCGCCGGTGGGACAGGCCCATATGCCGCCACCGAGGATGGTCGCCGTGTTATTCGTAACCAGCGCGTCGTAAATGGTCATGACATAGGGGACGGAGCCGACATACACGCCACCGCCCTGTCGTACGGCTTCATTGTCGCTGATGATTCCGCCTCTGAGCGTGACATTATTGGAGCCGACATAAATTCCGCCGCCACATCCGGCGTCTCCGAATTCATTACCTGTTACAGCCTGATTGCCTTGGATCGTGCCGCCATTCATGGTAAACGCAGCTGGAAAAAATCCTGACCATGTTTCAATATCGTAAACGCCCGCGCCGCCCTGATCGTAATACATATCATAAGCACAGACTCCGCCGCCTATATAAGCGGTGTTATTTTGGATGACGCCTCCATTCATGGTGAATTCCGCCTGCCCGCAGACCATGACGCCTCCGCCGCCCTGGCCAATCGCGGTATTGCTACTGATTACAGCGCCGTCATACATGATCATTTGGGCCCGTGAAGAAAAATCAGGGTAAGCGGGCTTGCCGAGAAACACACCGCCGTAAGCCGCCTGATTCCCGGTGATAATGCCGCTGTGCATGTGAAACGCAGAATCTCCATCGTCTGCCTCAATATATATGGTCGCGTTGTTTAGTGGATCGGTTCCGGTGTTATTAGAAATCACCCCGCCGTACATTTCAAAAACCGCGCCTGCAGACGCATAGATTGTGCCGCCATATTGACCGGTAAAGGTGTTTCCAGTAATTACGCCGCCGTCCATACGGAACAGAGCATTTTGGCCGAAGACCGTAATAACGCCCGAGCATGTACTTGAAGTATCATAATTGCCAGAGATGGTTCCGCCTTCCAAAGTGAAGGTACCTTTCACTAAGACAATCTTTGCCCCATTCCAAAAAGAATGAAAGTTTTCCCCGTTTATTTTGAGAAGCTCGTCATTGCCCGGCACACTGGTTTTTATCGTCAAAATTCCGCCTTCTGAAACAGAAAACGCAGTCGAAACCCTTGGATCAGAAGCGGCCGAGATTGTGCGCGCGGTTCCGTCATCTGTGATGACGATATTTTGCCCGCTTTGGATCGTGACGGTTTGTGTAAATTCCATGTCGCCGCCCAGCGTAACGACCGTTTCCGTGCCATCCGCTGGTGCGGCGGAAACAGCGGATACAAGTGCTTCAAAATTCGTTACAGTGCCATTTATTGCCGGTGTACCCCCGATTACCGTATCCAGTGCGTCCAGCTTACTTGTATCAAGCTGCACCGCGCCAGATTTATCCAAAGCTGCAATGCCCATGCACAGCGTCAAATCCGCGCCATCTACGCCACACACGGGGCAGTCAGTATTGACGGCATCCTCTGTGCAAAGTGTTTCGCAGGCACACTCCGGCCCGGCGGGATCGTCACTACTTTGAGAATTGCAGATTTCACACACATAGGTGCAAGGCGTACCCGCAACAGCTGGGGAATAACCGCAGTTTTCGTCATGCTGGTGCTGGCAAGGGGCTCCCTCCACCGCCGAAGCATACGCGCAGCTCTCCTGATGGTCGATAATCCCGTCAGCATTGATGTCGGTGCAGTTCATGCTGCAGGGAATTTCCTCCGCTGCTGCCACATAGCCACAGGCATCGTCGTGGGTATGGTTGCATGGTGTACCCTCGCTGCCCTCGGTATAGCTGCACTCCGCAGTATGCTTCTGGTGATGGAGACACAAAGAACCTGCCGTATTTTCTGCATGTGCAGATATAGGCATTGTTCCCGCAATCAACAACACCGCAGAAAGTAATACAAAAAGAACTTTTTTATACGCTCGCTTATTTTTCATCACTGCCTATCCTCCTCTGTGAGATTTTTAAGATATTCTGATGCCTCCTCGACCTTTGAAAAGGTGAGGGCCTTGCTGGTAGTATATGACACAGCATCATTCCATTTTTGTATGGTATATTGCCGAACGTCCAAATTATTAAGCGCATTTTTGATGGAATGAAATCTCGTGCATTCTCTCAAATCAGAGATAAATACACAATCTGTTCCGATGCACAAATACTCTAATAGTTCCATAATTCCTCCTATACTTTGAGTCGTTGTTTCAACCCGTTGTTTTCTTGAAAAACCACTTTGTATTTGCTATTCTTGGGTGTTCGTGGAGAATTTTCAGCAAGATCGACTTCATGACCTGCTGATAGTTCATTTGTTATATCCTCCAGAAATTGTGTGATGATGCTTTCTCCTACAATTTCTACATATCCCGTCACCTTACTGCAATGTTCCACTAATTCTCCCAATGAATGATCCTCCTTTCTCTAACGAAACAAGCAACTAGAGCTTCATCGCCGGTTGCAAGTAATACAACTCCACTCTCTGTACCAGCTGCCAACAAGAAATTGTAAGGCCCATGGTTCCTGCGTCACCATCTTTCGCTGGTTTTGCTAAACACGATATATCAGACTTTTCCGTTCGTGTGTGATAGAATATTTTTAGGTGTATGATAGTGCTGTTTTTCATCTCTGAGAAGATAAAATGCTCTGAAATCTATGTAAAAATAGTGACCGATATTTTCTACATTATCCAAGTGAATATTTTCAATTATTTACCATGCACCCAACGCAAGAAGGTGTCCTGCGCGATAGATAGTTGTCGTGCCGCCTCTCGTGAGGTAATTTTTTCATTTTCCCAATCCTCTTTTAGTTTCCAAAACTGCTCCGGGACATCCTTTCTTGGCCTCCCAAATTTTACGCCGCGCAGTTTAGCCGCCGCAATTCCTTCCATCTGTCTTTGGTGAATATTTTCCCGTTCTGTCTGTGCCACATACGATAAAATCTGCAAGACTAAATCGGCCACGAAAGTGCCAGTCAAATCATTGCCTGATTTTCTAGTATCCAGAAGGGGCATATCCAACACCGCCACATTCACCTTTTTCTCTTTGGTGATAATCCGCCATTGTAGCAGGATTTCCTCATAGTTGCGCCCCAGCCGATCAATGGATTTCACGACCAGAAGATCACCGGGCCGAAGCTTTTTCAGCAATTTCCGGTATTGGGGCCGATTAAAATCTTTCCCGCTGAGCTTATCCATATAGATGTTTTTCTCCAAAACAGCAAAATCCCGCAAGGCAAGAAGCTGCCTATCCTCATTCTGTTCTTTGGTTGATACGCGGACATAGCCGTAAGTGTTGCCTTCCATAATAAAAGCCTCCTATCATTGTTTTTTAAGAGTATATCTGCTCTCAGTACAATTTTAAAGGAAATGCTGTGTTCTTTGTCGTTTCGACTTCCGCAAATCCTTTATGAAAATTCTTTGAAATAGAGTTTACTTTTACATTGGGAATATGTAAGCTGTGTCTCACAGAATTAAAAGATAATTTTGAGGAGGACGCAGCTATGCTACAAATTTCTGAGATCGTAAAAAAACGAGGCTATGTTTGACTGTTTCAACCAGCATTTTTATCTCGGAGAGCTTACCCGCCCAGCCATCACCATATTGCCGGACGAAAGGCGCAGAGCCTATGGCTGGTGCAGTATCAACGAGATATGGAACGCCAGTGACGAGACATATCGGAAGATCAATCTCTGCGCCGAGCACTTTAACCGGCCCATTCAGGAACTGACCGCCATACTTTTGCACGAGATGCCCATCTGCACAACTTGGAACATGGAGTACAGGACATAAGCAATAACGGCTACTACCACAACCTGAAATTTTTCTGCCACAATGAATTGAGGCAATGACCGAAGAGTTTTCACTGCTGGCTTGCGATACCAGAAAACAAGGCACCGGCGGAAAAGCACATGAAATAAGGCTTTTCGGGACAAATACAAAAACAGCCCTCCGATTTGGAAGACTGTTTTTATTATGAAAGTTTATTCCTTAATATGAGTAAAAAGGCAGGAAATCGAAAATGTAATATGCTCCTTTTATGAGAGACAGTGAAAAAACAAACTGTCATCATGAAGAGAGCATATCATTATGGCTTTCCTGCTCGGTAGTTCTACTGTAAAAGTAGCGATTATTGAATTGTTATTGAGTGCTACAAACTGAGATTTACAAAACTAACTCCATAAGAATGTATTCGTTCTCCCCTATTGTAATAAACCCATTCTTTTTCCAAAAAGCATGACTTTGAGGATTGCTCCTATCCACCCCAAGGCGAATAATTCTGCAGCCTATTTTTTTCAAGTATATACTACACTCCTTGATAATTTCTGAACCAACACCTTTATTCTGGTATCCTAAATTCATCATAAACAATCCGATGTAAGCAATGCCTTTTTCCGGATAATCGAGAATCAAATCCATGATTGCTACCAAAATTTTATTTTCAAAAAAGCCAATATAAAATTTGTCATTATAATCTTTACCAGGCGGAAGTGCATGCATATCTTCTAATATACTTTCCCTTGTGACCAGCGGAGGATGGAATTGATAAAAAATCTTGTTTTCGCAACATAAATCATATATTCGCTCCACATCTTCTGTCCCTAGCTTACGCACATGAAATGCGTTCGATAACAATTCTATTTCCATGCGCATTCTCCTTTTTTAATCCCATTTTAACATAGCCCCTTTTATACCACAACTCATGGCGTGGATCAATCTCTATGACCTAGAAAGCAGCCAAGCTATTCCCACCTCTTATAGTTTTTTTGCACCCTGGGATCACAGTACATGCGGATTGGCCCTTCCAGCAGATTCTGCATCTGGACAAAAAACAGCTGAAATGCTATACTGATGGTGCTTTTAAGAAAGGAGACGATAGTAAGTGAAGGCTTGTTCTCACTTTTTTTCTAATGATCATTGTGAGTTTTTCCCCTGCCACAAGGTGGCCGATTCCCATCATTTTAACTGTCTGTTTTGCTATTGCCCTCTTTATGTACTAGGCTCAAACTGCGGCGGCCATTTTTCCTATCTGGAAGATGGTACCAAAGATTGCAGCGATTGTCTATATCCCCATCTTCCTGAAAATTATGTAAAAATCATCACTAGATATCCAGAAATCAAGCAGGTCTTACAACGCATTGAGGAGATACAGAAATGACATTGTTGCAGCTCAAATATGTCATTACGGTGACTTCCTCCCAAACCATCCGCAAAGCGGCCGAAGAACTCTATATTACACAACCCAGTTTGACCGCCTCTATTAAACGAAAGCGTATGGAGCTGACCGTTTTTATATCTATTCTATAGATGCAGTCCTCATATACTGCCGGCTATCTGAATCATAAAATCAGGGGACTATCCCATCCATGATAAAAATTATCGGTGGCATAGTCCCCATTCTTCCTGCATTTTACATCCGCTCTACCTTTTTATCCCGATAATACAGATGGCGCGGCAAGCCGTCTACCATGATCGGAGACAGTTCCGCCTGAATCAGCGGACGAATGTATCCCAAGAACTCCGAAGTCACATACATATTATCGGTATCGATCCAATCCAGCGGTACCTTCTTCTCTACATTGGCGATCTGATGGATATCGTATGTATCCGTAGCGCACTGATACGGATCCTGCGATAACCGCTTAAGAACAACCATCTTAGCGGTTTCTCCTTCAAACGCTGCTTTCACGGCTGCGCCGCCTACCTGAAAAGCCTCCGTAATATCCACGCGCGATACAATATGCGATGCGCACCGTTGCAGCGTATTGAACTCAATCGCACGCGTCTTGCATCCATAACGCTTCGCAACCTGATCTGCCAGATACCGAGCCGTTCCTGTCAGTGTACGATGACCAAACGCATCCACAAAAGATACGGTATCCGTCAGCTCGCATACATACCGACCATCGGCTAGCTTCATTCCCTCAGATACGGCAATCACAATGGATTTTTTCTTCTGCTGCAGCTGTCCTACACGCCGCAAGAAATCTTCTACATCCATAGGAATCTCCGGCAAATAAATCATGTCTGGTCCTTCACAATCTTCCCCGCGCGCCAGCGCTGCCGCGCCTGTAAGCCAACCGGCATTCCGTCCCATGATCTCCACAATCGTGACCATCTTCGCATCATACACCAATCCGTCTCGAATCACTTCCTTCACGATCGAACCGATATATTTGGCCGCGCTTCCATAACCAGGCGTATGATCTGTAACCGCCAAATCATTATCAATCGTCTTGGGCACGCCCATAAAGGCAATGTTGCTACCGATCTGCTTCGCGTAATCCGAAAGCTTACGAATGGTATCCATGGAATCATTCCCGCCAATATAGAAGAAACACTTGATCCCTAATTTATAAAGAATCTCGAAAATATGATTGTATACCTCGTCATTCTCACCAATCTCCGGCAGTTTATACCGACAAGATCCCAGATACGCGGAAGGCGTGCGCTTCAGCAGCTCAATATCCAAATCGCTGCGGATATGTTCATCCAGATCCACATAGCGTTCCTCTAAAAGCCCCTGAATACCATGTACCATACCATATACTTTTGCCGCGCCACGATCCTTCGCAGTTTTAAAGACTCCTACCAAGCTAGAATTGATCACAGCAGTCGGTCCCCCCGACTGCCCAACAATAACATTGCCTATCATATGAATCCTCCCCTTATGCATTCCGCCGACGTTCCAGCAAATGCTCTCTTTAAGATTATGCAATAATCATAGCATATTTCTTTGAGAAAATCAAGAATAATTCCTGTTTTGTCCATCTTTTTTTCTTTCAAGATATGAATTTTGTTATTTTTTACAATTTCAGTCAAATTATTTTCAAATTCGAGTAAAATCGCCATGTCTCAGTATAGGTTCCGAACCTTAAATTCCTTCTCCGCTTCTCGTCTCTGATCCTTTTTCGCAATGGTCTGACGTTTGTCATACAGTTTCTTTCCTTTGGCCAGCGCGATTTGTACTTTCGCATAGTTTCCCCGAAAATACACCTTCACCGGCACAATCGTATACCCGTCCACCTTCACGCCGCCCACCAATTTATGAATTTCACTTTTATGAAGCAGCAACCGCCGAGTCCGCACCGGATCCCGGTTGAAAATATTCCCTTTCTCATAGGGGCTGATATGCATATTCAGAATATACGCTTCTCCGTTAAAAATCCGAATAAAACTCTCTTTCAGACTGCATTTTCCCATCCGTAACGACTTCACTTCCGTCCCTACGAGCTCAATACCCGCCTCGAAGAGTTCTTCAAAGAAATAATCATGGGATGCTTTTTTATTCTGTGCTACGAGTTTGACTCTCTGTTCTCCCATTCTGTCCTCCTGTTCTTACCATCGAATTTTCTGATTTCGCCGCGACTTCTTGACTTTCATTGTTAACGGCCGGAAATAGATCATGGCTGTATCCATATCCACCTTATCCACGCAGATGCTCATGGCCTGTCCCAGCATATAGGCTTTTCCCGTCTTTTTTCCCACCATCGCCCCCGTCTTGCGATCCAGTGTATAGTAATCTCCCGTCAGTTTTTCTACTGGAACAAATCCCTCCACCGTATTCGGCAGTTCCACATAAAGCCCTCTTTCTGCGACGCCGGATACAACGCCTCTTGTTTTCTCCCGCAAATGATCCGACATATACAGGGCCTTCATATATTTCTCCACATCCCACTCCGTCTCCTGCGCCCGACGTTCTGTGAATGAGCAGTGCGCCGCTGCACCATCCATCCATTCCCGCTGCTTTTTCGCGTACTCCGGATTCATCTGCCCGCGCAGATATGCTTTGATCATGCGATGTACCACTAAATCCGGATACCGCCGAATCGGAGATGTGAAATGACAGTAGTAAGGCGCTGCCAGTCCAAAGTGCCCGCCTTCCCGAAGGCTGCTGTATCGGGCCTGTTTCATCGACCGCAAAATCATCTGACTGACCATGCTCTTCTCTTCCCCCCACAGGCCATCCAGAAGTTTCCTTACTGCGCCCGGATCTAACCGGCCATTCGCCGCCCCCTTGAGCGGACGCCCCAACTGCCGCAGCTGCATGCCCAGATCCCGCACCCGTTCTTCATCAGGGTTCGGATGTACACGGTACATGAAAGGAATTTTCTTCTCGTCATATTCCCTGGCCACCGTCTCATTGGCTGCCAGCATGAATTCTTCAATCAGATGTGTCGCTTCATTCTGCTGCCGCAGCTCGATCTCTCGGGGATAGCCGTAAGGATCCATTTGAAACTTGCATTCCTGCACTTCAAAATCCAACGCGCCGCGTTCTGTTCTCATCTGCCTTCGCAAGGACGCCAATTCAGCCATTTGACAAAAGGTCTCTACCCAGTCGTCATACTGATCCATGGCGGCCTGCTGTTCTGCGTTTCGCTCCTCCTGCGGCAAACGACTACCCTCCAAAATATACTGTACATTCGTATAACTCATTCGGTGATCGACTCGAATCAGGCTTTCTACCACGCGGTGATCCAGGATTCTTCCCTGCGGATCCATCCGCATGATACAGCTCATGGCTAGTCTGTCTTCGCCCTCATTCAGCGAACACAACCCGTTGGAAAGCTTCTTGGGCAGCATCGGAACGACCCGGTCCGTCACATAGACACTGGTTCCCCGCTTATACGCCTCCTGATCGAGTGCTGTCCCCTCTCTGACATACCACGAAACATCCGCGATATGCACGCCCAATTCGTAACCGTCGTCCAGCTTCTTTAAAGATACCGCATCATCCAGATCTCTGGCATCCTCTCCATCAATCGTAACCATGGGGACTTCTCGCAGGTCTTCGCGCCATTTTCTTTCTTCCTCCGTTATCTCGATCTGATCTGACAAGGGTTCTGTCTCCGATAAAACTTCCAGCGGGAAATCCACGGGAAGAT
>CALBGL010000027.1 GCA_937892735.1 uncultured Clostridia bacterium
CGGCTTCTGTATACAAGTAATTCAGAAACTGTACGGCCAGATCCGGATTCTGACAATCCAGACTAATCGCCGCGGAACCCTTAGATCCTGTAGCATACTCATATTGTCCTCCGCTGTAATGATTCAGATCTCCTTCATTCAATACCGGGAACCGAGCACCGACAAAACCAAAGTCCTCTCCATAGGTTTCTGGTTCGCTTTCTGCCGCTGTCCACCAACTGCCCATGTTTCCGCCACCACTTCCATAGGTAGCTCCTGCCTCTCCCATGAGAATCGCGTTACGTTGTACCGTACCATCTGCAGTCTGAATATCCGGATCCAGAAGGCCCTCTTCGTACCAGGCATTCATCTGCGCCAGCCAATCGCGATATCCATCCTGCTGCGCGCCAAAAGCGATATCCTGTGTCCCGTATTGTACATACATGCTGTTTCGCACATCGTATGCACCTAAAAACGCAGCCTTTAGTCCTTCAATATTACTGCTGACATAAGGCTTGGTCGCGCCCTGATCTTTAAAAGCCTGCAATACCTCGGTCCATTCCGCCATAGTTTCCGGCACTTCCAACCCAGCTTCTTCCAACATGTCGCTTCTTAAAAACAGACCACTGGTTGTCTGCAGAATCTCATCTCCGCGAATAAAAGGGAAACAATAGTAATGTCCCTCATCCGTCTTGATTTCCCGGTCAATACTGGGATTATCCTGCAGAAATTGCCACAGATCAGCCGCAAATCCATCCGATGTAATATAAGAATCCAGATAGGTGACAACACCTTCTTGTTCCGCCGCGACTACGCCACCCGTATAGGAAGGCCAAGACCATTCAATAATATCCGGTAAGGTTCCGCTGACAACCAGAACCCCAAACTCTGACTCCTCAGACCCCGATGTTGGATGCGTAAAGTGCACAGAAATTCCCGTATCCTCCTGCCAGTACTGTGCCCAAGCTGTCTCATTCGCCGTAGGTGTATCCGGATTATTCGAGATATTGCCATGAAGTGTCGCCCAATATTCCAGCGTCACGTCCACATTTTCCACCGGATAGGTTACATATTGACTTCTGGGAAGTACCAGCTCTCCTGTGTTCTCGATCGGATCCAACAATTCCGTTCCCTGGCTGTCTTCCCCCTGTGATTCTGCCTGTGATGTCTCCTCCTGGGAGTCAGCCGCAGACTGTTCCTCTTGAAAAGATAAAGATGAGGAATCCTCTTCTGCATTGCCGCAGCCTGTCAGGCAGGGCAGAATCATGCATCCACAAAGCAGCAGAGCCATCCACTTTTTCCAAAACTTGTTCACACTCGTTCCTCCTTCGTCATACCGATTTGCCAAGCTTAGCTTGCTTTCAGTATGGAGGATTCCCTGGAAAAAGTAAACTGACAATTTTTAGAAAAGACTGCCAATTCTTTTTCTGAATTGACAGCCCTTCCTTTATCTCTGATATTCTTCTCTAAAACTGCTGGGGGTGAATCCCGTGATTTGCTTGAAAACACGCAGAAAAGTACGTAAACTGCCAAAGCCTGTCCGTTCCGCAATCTGCGTTACATTGAGCTGCGTCTCTATCAACAGTTTCTTGGCCTGTTCGCAACGAATCTCCGCCAAACGTGTCAAAATTTTTGTTCCTGTTTTTTCTTTATAAATTTTTGACATCTGAACCGCGTTTCTCTGAAAATGTTCTGCCAGCGTGGCGATCGTCAGATTACAATCCTCATAATACTCATTCATATAGTCCTCAATCTGTCGAATCTGAAATTCCAGAGAATTCTTTTCTTCCATCTGCCGAATCTGACGACATACCAGTTTTAACATCTCTTCATAAATCTGCTGCAGTTGAAAAATCTCTGCGGTCTGCAATCTGTTTTGCAAGGGACGCAGCTGATGAAGCAGCTCCTCATTCCCCGTTTCTATCTGTATTGCCTTATATAACGTTCCCGTTAAATCATAGATCAGGAATCGAAACAGTCCACCCGGGAAAAAACCTTCTTCATCACGGTTTTCCTGCAAAATCTTCCAAAACAAGTCTTCGGCTCCCTCCTCATCCCCACTGCGAATCTTGCTGAGTAGTTCCTGTTCCAGTGAAAACGGATAAAAATAATTGCCACGGACTGTTTGACTGAAATCCTCATAGAAACTGGGCTCATCCATCCCATAATAGCGCTGAAACTCCATCATCTGCAGCACTTCCTGATAGGCATCCGCCAATTGATTCAGGCTCTGATATTCTTGGGATATCCCCAACTCATACTCCATACCGAAATTCTCTTCCACAAAATCGGCTGCCTGCTCCATCCACGGATTCAGTTTTGTTTTTTTCAGACACTTTCCCCATAAAATCGCGAAGAGCAATCCCTTTCGGATGATCCACTCGGAATGAATCTCGCCCTTCTCCAACATTTCTTCATATACATTTTGAATGATGAAATACGCGGCTTCCAGGTTGTTTTCCTTCTGTTCATCAATATAAACACCCAATACCGCATAAGACGGGCCAGACATCTGTACTCCTTCTACCGCTCCCTTTGCCGGCTCGCCTTCCAGGATATTCCAAATGTGCTGCTCTCTAAAAAATTTTTGCTGCACCGAAACTTTTCGAGAAAGTTGACGACTCGTTTCAATCATATACTGAATTCGATGCTGCGCCAACTCATACTCATTCTGTTCTTCAGAAGCCCTGTCTCCACCGCCAGGCAGAATCCCCAGCATTCTTCGAATCGGTCTATAGTTAGCCCTTACAAAAAACACAATCAGTAAAAAGCACAACGTTACCGCGATGATCGTAGAGAGAATAAACATCCATACAAACTGATCCATCCTCCCATAAAAATCCTCTTCCGAAAGTCTCAGTCTGACTTGCCCAAAGGAAACCTCTCTAGTCTCTTCCACATAATCTTCCCCAAGCGATGGTCCATATCGCTGAATCTGACTTTCCAGCGGTCCTAATAACTGCACTGTACCTCCGCTTGTCTGTATCATTTGCTCCATGGAATCCTGACTCAGCAAAACAAACATGTTGACCTTCTGGAAATTCGCGCCGGCATTACATAACGTTCTTGCGTATAGAATCGCGCCATTCTCTTCCTGATCCTGTTCTGCGCGTAGGACCTCTATGCCATTAAAGGAACCCGTAATCAATTTCTTCCAGGTTCCTCGACTAATTCCCATCTCCTCCTGGTTCAGCTTCCAATATATATCTTCCGATGCTGAAGACGTATTCGAGACGATTATGCCCAGATCCTCAAAATACAAAAATATCTGCGTAAAGCTTTCGTTCAGCTGCTGTTTCTCGATTAGACTTTCCCGCATGAGATATTTAGAATAAGCCACTCGAAACTGCGATTCTCTCTCCATGGCCATATCAATAAAAGTAAGGTCTCCCAACAGCACATTTCCCAGTTCATCGACTTCCCGCAGACTGCGTTCAAGCCTTTGCACAATCGAATCCAGCTGCAAACTCATTTCCGATTGCTGCTGCGCGAGCAATGAGCTTCGTCCATGAGAATACAGAGTGATATTCGCAATAATCAATACACACATAATTGCCAGATACCACAACACCCATTTCCATACGATGCTTTTTCTCTGCAGTTTTCTCATAGGACTTCACTCCCGCGCCTTATTTTACATAAAACCGATCAATTTTCACAACCGCCCGATACATATCTCCCAGCTGTGCAATCAACTGCGCAATCTTCTTTTTGGCCTCTTCTTCCGTCGCAGCCAGATCCTGGGGCACCACTGCGTCAAAGATCAGATTGGTATGAGTCGGGCCCTCTACCATGCGAAAATCATGCAGCGAGATTCGACTATCCCATTGCGTCAGCAATTCTTCTACCTTTTCCCGCATGGCGTTTACATGCTCGTCATTCGCCGCGATCGGATCCATGTGGATCACAGCCTCGCATCCCAATTTATCATGCAATTCCTGTTCAATCCGGTCAATCACATCATGAAGCACGTAGATATCGCCATCTCCAGACACCTCGCCATGCAGCGAGATCAGCCGATGCCCCGGTCCATAATCATGTACCACCAGGTCATGAATACCCAAAATCTCCGGATGAGCTTTTACGATCATCTCGATCTTCCGCACATACTCCGGGTCCGGCGCCTGGCCTAATAAAGGACTCAATGTATCCCGTATGGATGTAATGCCCGTATAGATAATAAACAACGCCACAAGACCACCGCCCCATCCATCCAGGTTCACATCTGTTGCCAGATAGATGACTGTACAGATTAGCACGACTGTCGTCGCGATGCAATCGCTCAGGCTGTCCATCGCTGTCGCTTTCATGGCGAAGGAATCTATCTTTTTCCCGATCTTTCGATTATAAAAATTCATGTAAAATTTAACCGCAATCGAGGCTGCCAAGATCAGGATTGTCAGCCATCCGCCTTCCATCGCCTCTGGATTCGCAATCTTCTCGATAGAAGATCGCCCTAATTCAATTCCCATCCAGAGAATCAAAAACGAAACAACCAGGCCGGATATATACTCATATCGTCCATGCCCAAAGGGATGATCCGTATCCGGACCTCGCCCCGCAAAACGGAATCCTATCAACGTTACCATGGAAGAACCCGCGTCTGAAAGATTGTTCAGAGCATCCGCCATGATCGCGAGAGATCCGCTCAGAGTCCCAGCTAAATACTTTCCAGCGAATAACAGCAAATTCAATATAATTCCCACAATACTGCAGAGAATCCCATACGCTCCTCTGACGCTGGGATTCTCTGTATTGCGGTAATCCTTGATAAACAGTTTCGCCAATAAGGTTACCATTTCATCAACTCCGCGTTTTGATTCGTTTTACCATGGGCATGAAGATGAACGCGCCGATGGCCGCCGCCAATGCGCACAAAGCGAACAGGCTGAACGCGCCGCCATAGCCGGACCAGTCCACAAAACTGCCCATGATGACGGGACCGATGGTCATACCGATCCCATAGATGGCCTGGTACAGGCCCATTGCCGTGGACTTCTTTTCCGGCGCCACATACGCGATACAGCTTGCCATCAGCACCGATGTGAGCACCGCATTCGCGAACCCTCCGATAATCTGCGCCACATACATCAGGAGCATATTCGGAGCGAATCCTACCATCAAACAATACAGCGTATATAGCAAGAATCCTGCGGCGACCATATTTTTACGATCCTGCTTCCCTGCCCAGCTACTGTTTAAGAAGAATACGGCGCCAATCTGCGTTGCCGTAAACAGGCAGGAGCTGACGCCGATTTCCACCGCGTTGGCTCCCATACTTCTGGCCACATCCGAAGTAAAAGAAAAAGCAGTTCCCTGCATCAGCATCTGCAGGACAATGGCCAGAATCGCGGGAACAAGCACTGAAACGTCCTTGAATACCTTCAACAGCTCCCTGGGCTTCTGCGGTGTTCTGCGCGAATCATTGTCCTTGATAAAAAACGAGAAGAACATCGCCGCAAAACCCGTGATACAGCTCATCAAAAGCGGCGCCTGATATCCAAAGGCCGTCGCCGAGGCGCTGCCCAGGAAGAAAGCCAGGAGCTTACCCGTATTGTTAAATCCATTAATCTGCGCAATGGCCTTTCCGCTTTCTTCTTCTGGAAAATATCCTGTAAACATGACCGTAAAGGCTACCCAGGTAGATGCCGCCACACCTGCCAGAACTCGGCATACAAACATCCAAAATACGTCCTGCGTCATATACAGTCCAAGCGAAGAAATTGTCGTAAAGAAACAGCCGGCACGCACCAGAAAACGGTAACGTCCTGACATATCCGCAAAGATCCCCAGAGGGATCCGAACGCATAGCTGTGTAAAACCGTAACACCCCACTAAAAAGCCAATCAGAGTCGCGCTCAGTCCCAACGTTCGCAGATATGGCGTAAAAAATGGCACATGGCAATACTCCGAGGCCCAGAAAAACATGGTCGCAAGACCAAAGATCCATCTTATCTTTTTTTGATTCATCTTATTTCAATAACACGCGCTTTACAGCGTCCTTCCAGCCGTCATATTTCCGGCGTCTGTATTCCTCGTCCATTTCGGGTGTATATTCCCGATAGGCTCTCCCTTCAAATACGCTGTCATCATAGAATCCCAGGCCAAATCCAGCCGCCAAGCCGGCTCCCGTTCCAGAAATTTCTTCGTTTTCCGCGGCATATACCGGCACGTTCAGAAGATCGCTCTGGAAATGCATCAGGAACTCCCCACGGCTCGCGCCGCCGTCTGCCCGCACCTCCAGAATCGGAAATCCGGATTCCTCTTCCATCAGTTTGACAATATCCGTGACCTGATACGCGATACATTCATCGACCGCCCGCACCAGTTCCGCCCTTCCGGTTTGACGTCCCATACCATAGATCATCGCCTTAGCATCCGTATCCCAGTATGGCGCCCCTAACCCTGTAAACGCGGGTACAATATATGTCGTGTCGTTTTCAGAAGCCGCATACGCCAGCTCATCCGCTTGAGAAGCCGATTCCAATAGTCCCAGGTCCTTAATGGCCCAGGTCATGACCGCGCCGGTATAGTTGATATTTCCCTCCAGCACATACTCCGCCTTGCCGCCAATCTTCCAGGCCAGGGATGTCACCAACCCCTTCTGACTCCATACTGGCTTCTCTCCAATATTCATCATAATCGAAGATCCTGTACCGTAGGTTGTCTTCATCTGACCACTCTTCCGGCATCCATGTCCGAAAAGCGCCGCATGGGAATCTCCTAATACGCCATGGATCGGGATAGATCTCTCCAGTACTCCTTCAAAATCTGTCATACCAAAAAGCGCATCCGAAGAACAGATCCGCGGAAGCATCTTCCTCTGAATGCCAAACCATTCGCACATCTCCAGATCCCAATCCAGCGTGGTCAGGTTCATGAGCTGCGTACGCGAAGCATTGGAAACATCCGTCCGGAACTCCTTCCCCCCGGTCAAACGGTAAATCAGGAAACTATCCATCGTCCCGCACAAAAAGTCTCCCGCTCTGGCGGCTTCCTGTGCGTCCTCCCGGTTCTCCAGGATCCACGCGATTTTAGCAGCTGAAAAATACGGGGACAGCCGAAGCCCTGTCTTCTGCTGTACGGCAGCCTCATGCCCTGCTTCCGCAATCCGCTGACAGATCGCTTCGCCTCGTCCGCACTGCCAGACCACGGCATTGCCAAAGCTCTTGCCGGTCTGGCGGTCCCAGGCCAAGGCTGTCTCCCGTTGGTTGCTGATTCCAACTCCCATCAGTTCCTGCGTATCGACATGGCTCTTCTCTACAAGATCCCTGACCACGCCGATCACATTGTCATAGATCTCTTCTGGATTATGCTCCACATATCCATTCGGCAGGACGATCTGTTCATGCGGCCTGGATACGCGGCAGACGGGCATTCCCTTTTCATCCAGAAGCAATCCCTTTGTCCCCTGCGTACTCTGGTCCAGCGCAATGATATATCTCATGCCAATAGCTCCTTTGCCTTCTGGGCGATGCCCTTCGCATTCAGTCCATAATAATCGAAGATCTCCTGCGACTTTCCGGCAATGCAAGGTGCGTCTGGAAGACTCATGGCTGCCATCTTCACCGGGTAGTGCGTCGTCACGATCTGGCTGACCATGCCCGCCATGCCGCCGATGGGACCGTGTTCCTCAATGGTCACAATCGCCTTTGTCTCCTTAGCGGCACGAATGACCGCTTCTTCATCGATCGGCTTCACACAGTACATATCCAGAACACGAGCCGAGATGCCCTCGCTTGCCAATAATTCTGCTGCCCGTTTTGCCGCCAGCACCATCTCTCCGCAGGCAATCAGCGTCACATCCGCGCCTTCCACCACGACCGTGGCTTTATCCATCACAAAAGGCACATGCCCTTCTTCGTACACATCTTCTACCGCATTGCGCCCCGTCCGCACATAAGCCGGTTCTTCATCCGCCAACAGCGTTTCCATCAGAAGCCTTGTCTGATGCCGGTCGCTCGGCAGATATACCCTCATGCCGGGAATCGAACCGATCGTCGCGATATCCTGCGCGGAATGGTGTGTCATCCCCAATGCGCCATAGCTGACGCCGCCGGATACCCCAATAAGCTTCACATTGGTATGGGAATACGCCACATCCACTTTTACCTGCTCCATACTCCTCGTGGAAAGAAAACAAGCCGGCGAAGCCACATACGGCTTCTTCCCACAGGCAGCAAGACCTGCCGCGATGGAAACCAGATTTTGCTCCGCGATCCCCGTCTCTACAAACTGCTGCGGGAACTGATCCGCAAATGGTGTCATCGAAGAAGAACCGCGGGAATCGCTGCATAGAACCACCAGGTCCTTCTCCTTTTCGGCATGCTCCATCAATACATCGCAGATGACCTGTTTATTCGCAATCTTATTCACGAGCCTGCGCCTCCTTTTCCTTCAGTTCTTCCTTCGCCTGTATGTACTCTGCCTCCGTAGGCACCTTATGATGCCATACCGCCTGATTTTCCATAAAGGATACGCCACAGCCTTTCACGGTATCCGCGATGATCATCGTAGGCATGCCCTTCGTTGCTTTTGCTTCCTCAAAGGCTTCTATCAGCGCGCTGATATCATTGCCCGGTGCGTGAACCACATGCCAGCCAAAACTCTCAAAGCGTTTTCCCAAATCCTCATGATGCATGACAACCTCGGTAGACCCCGAAATCTGCAGACGATTACGATCTACCACAGCCGTCAGGTTATCCAGCTTGTAATGGCTGGCTGCCATGACGCCTTCCCAGACAGAGCCCTCAGCCAGCTCTCCATCGCCCATCACTGTATAAACCCGATACGGCGCCTGATCCATCTTACCGGCCAATGCCATGCCGACCGCCACTGGCAACCCATGCCCCAACGATCCAGAGTTCATCTCGATGCCGTTGATCTTATTATTCGGATGCCCGATATACTTAGAACCGAACTGAGAATATGTCTTAAGATCTTCCTTGGGAAAATACCCCTGATCTGCCAGGATGCAATATAAAGACTCTACGGAATGGCCCTTGCTCAGAATAAAACGATCCCGATTCGGATCGTTCACCTTCTCCGGGCTCATATTCATGACATGATAATACAGCGTCACCAGAATGTCGCAAACGCTGTAATCGCCGCCGATATGGCCTGCTTTTCCATTATATACCAGATCCAGCACATCCTGACGAATCTGGTAGGACTTCTCGACTAAATTCATCACACTATCTCCTTATTGCATAGGGAAAGACCGTTTTCCTTATGAAAACAGTCTTTCTCCCATGATAATTCTTTCTCATTCTCCGCGAAGATACGCCTGTACTTCCTCTTCGATCGGATCATACAGATCCGGCTTAATCCCGATATATTTGCATGCCTCATACAGAATCGGCACCACATTTTTATGAATGCCAACACAATGATGGATATAAGGACCGCAGACGATCTTGGCCTCCAGGCGCTTCAGATTGGCTACCTCCACCCATACATAGGTTCCTTTGGTATAAGGTCCATCTACGCCCTTCGCGTTGCCCAGCAACAGCGAGTATTCTCCATTATCTCCGTCAAAACGGCACAGTGTCATCTCGCCATGCTTGGCCTCCGCTTCCACCGCGCCAGGATGATCGAACGCCAAAGGATATCCGACCGTCGGCTTCTCCTTAGCTACTGAAATCGGCCAGGGGCCGCAATGCTGCAAAAGCTCCCCATTTTCATTATCTGGATGCCGCACTGTCCAGTCCGCGAAGAAGGACCGATGTGTATCCATACCCGCTGCTTCTACCATGACCGCCGTGATGGCGCCATGAATATCCGTCTCACAGACCACAGGGATTCCCTCTTCATTCAGGAGTGAATTGGCCGCACAGGGCATGATGCCCAATTCGCCCTGCAACGCGTTCCAACACTGAATCGCGATGGCGTTGCAGCCATATTTCGCTGCCAATTTTTTCATGGCCACCTTCAGGGCCGCCACATTTTCAAGCTCGTTGTCCTTGATCTTTACACACATATTGCAGTGAACATAATCCAGCACTTCCGCCACTTCTGTGCCTTCCTTCTTCGCGGCTTCCACTTCTGCCGTCAGTTCCGGCAACGGAATCGGCGCCAGCTGGATGTTAAACTTCTCCAGAAGCTCTCCTTCATTGCACATGGTAGACCAGAAGTCGAAGGGTCTGGGCCCAATCTGCAGAATCCGCGTGCTGCGGAAGACTTTCACCACATTACATACGGCTAAGAAATCCTTCACTCCCCGTTCAAACTCCGGATCCGTCAAACGGCAATTGGTCATATAAGTAAAAGGAACCTGGAACCGACGAAGCACCTTACCGGTCGCAAACAACCCGCACTGACTATCGCGCAGACGAATGCCATTCTCATCCGGACGTTCATCCCGCGGGCCCCACAGAAGAACGGGTACCCCCAGCTCCTTAGCCAGTCTTGCCACCACGTATTCCGTACCGAAGTTTCCATGCGGCAGGAACAAACCGTTCACACCCGCGGCCTTGAACTTCGCCGCCACCTTGATTCGGTCGTTATCATCATACAGAAGACCTTCCTCGTTGATATCATCAATATCCACGAATTCTACGCCCAGCTCCTTCAGGCGATCTCTCGTCAAATTTGCGTACTTGATCGCGTCCGGCGCACTGAAAATACTGCGCCGGGTTGGTGCAAAACCCAATACTACTTTTGCCATACTATTCTTCCTTTCTCCTGGTATCATATACCTATTCTAACATATTCCGATTTGCTTTGCAATCCTTGACTTCCCCCGATACAACCTTTATAATAAAGGTAATTTGTTCGTAAGGAGGTTTCTGCCATGTCCATCACTGCCAAGGAATTGGCCGCGCTGCTGGGTATATCTCCCGCCGCGGTTTCTATGGCCCTCAATGGAAAGAAGGGTGTCAGCAATGCCACCCGCCATCGGATTCTGGCAGCCGCCGAAGCCCATGGATACGATTTTACCCGCATTCAGGAAAAGCAGCTTCCCTCTCACTCCTACGGCACAATCTTCTTCATCATTTATAAAAAAAGCGGCGCTATCGTCAACGATACGCCCTTCTTTTCTCAGCTGTCAGAAGGGATCAACGAATGTTGCAAGGCGGAGGGATATCACCTGAACATCAGCTATGTGTACGCCCATGAAGACATCCCCGCGTTTCTCAGCACACTGACTACCTCCGGCCAAAACGGCGTACTGCTTCTAGGAACCGAGATGACTGAGTCCGATTTCGAACCCTTTCGAACCCTCTCGCTGCCCCTTGTCGTACTGGACACCTATTGCAACCAGATGACATCGGATTATGTCCTGATCAACAATACGCAAGGCGCTTTTCTGGCCACCGATCATCTGATCAAACACTGCCAGTCTCAGCCCGGCTATCTGCACTCTTCCTATGTCATCGGCAATTTTGAAGAACGTGCCAACGGCTTCTATCAGGCCATCCGTGCCGCCGGCATGTCCACTTCACAGAGTATCGTGCATCGGCTGACTCCCTCCATGGACGGCGCCTATGCCGATATGCTGGAGTTATTGGCGCAGCAGGAATCTCTGGCTAACTGTTACTTCGCAGATAACGACACCATCGCCGCTGGCGCCCTACGGGCGCTGAAGGAGTATGGATACCGAATTCCCCAGGACATTTCCATCATCGGTTTCGACGATCTGCCTCTTTGTAACTATCTGGATCCTCCGCTGACCACCGTACAGGTCTCCAAGCAATACATGGGACGCGTAGCAGCCCGACGGCTGATCGAACGGATTCATGAGCCCGATCAGCCGCCCATCAAGATCGAGCTCTCCACCAGACTACTCCTTCGAAGGAGCGTCCTTTGAAGATTCGATATAATCCTGCAGCTTCGCATAAAAATCTTCCATGATAAAATAATCATCGATCGTCTCATAGACCTTAATGGGACGATTTTTTCCTGTATGAACATATTTCATCTGCGCATCAAATTCTGGCGCGGGCTTCCACTGCCATCTGCCGCACTCTTCATACAGCATGACCCCAATTGCTGGCGAATCTCCCAGTACACGATATTCTGATGGACCAGTCACACTCTTATGATTATGCGAGATCACATTTTCCACCAGGTAACGGCCAATCTCTCCATACGGTGCTACCCGCTTTGCCATCGTCGCATAGGAAACCGGCATCATCCGATACACATTGCGAGGAATCTGCCACAGTTCCAGCTTTGACTTCATAATTACATTGGCCGCGACGATATCATTCTTCAGATTATACTCACTGGCCCCGCTCGGCCAAGGACCTCCGCCGATCCAGATCACCTTGATATCTTTCTCCACGATCTCAGGCTCTAGCAAAAGGGCAGAGGCCATATCGGTAAGAGGCCCTAAAAAGGCGACATAGAGCGGCCTTGGATCATCCTTCATCGCCTCCTCGATGATCAGCCGCGCACCTGCCGAATCCTCCGGCGTATTTTCATCGGGTAATGCATGTTTGGCGCCTTTTTCCACGCGAGTTTCTTCCTTCCAGTCCATCAGCGCAAACAGTTTCATGATCTCATCATAACTGTCTTCCATGGAATGAAGGGATTTGAGCTCGCCGAAATGCGCCGCAATGATCCCCCGCAGATCGAAG
The DNA here is from genome assembly GCA_937892735.1 of uncultured Clostridia bacterium. Lineage (GTDB taxonomy): Bacteria > Bacillota > Clostridia > Lachnospirales > Bianqueaceae > Faecimorpha. Next base: position 12,561 of record CALBGL010000027.1, read on the forward strand.
GATTCTGTCAATAGCGCATGCACAATCGCAAACTGATCATCCACCTCGTTTTTGGCATCCGTATTCAGGATAAACCGTTTCTTCTTTTCTTCTGGAATCTGAAAATGCATTCTATCCACCTCCTGTTTTCATTATAGGATAGCCATCGCTGAATCACAACCGAAAATTAAGCAATGATTCGAAAATTTGCAACTAAATTCACTTAATAATCATTCGTGAGGTCTCCATCTCCTTGAATGGAGATGCGCTCTCCCAGATAGGTGGGTCTTGGACGCATCATAGTCGTCGCAAAATCCTTGCATCGTGCAGCCACTTCACGAATATCCCGCATCATCTGCCCTCCGTAGGTGTGCTGATCCGAGGCTACGCCATAGGCTTCTATTCCCAACTGCCCCGCAATATAAAGCGCCCTGTATAAATGATACTTCTGTGTCACAATAATGATCCTGTCAGCACAGAATATCTCCCTCGCACGGTACAGGCTCTCATAGGTGGAAAATCCCGCATGATCCATGAAGATGTCCTGGGAAAGGATTCCCTCGCCGATGGCATATTGCTTCATCGTTCCCACTTCGTTATATTCTACCCGTCCGTGATCTCCGCTCATAAGAAACTTGGGGGCGGCTCCTAACTGATAGACCTCGATGCTTCGATCCAATCTATCTCTCAGCATATCACTGGGCGTTCCATCCTCTTCCACCCCGCAGCCGAGTACCAAGATACAATCCATGTTTTCCAGCTTGGCCGCCTCTTCGGCGGAAAGAATCCGCTCTTCCGTCGAAAGCGTTACATACGCATTGATCCCCATCACAACGCAGGTTCCCAGAAAAAACAAGCCCAGAAGCACCCATATACTCCATCGAACTCGACGTATCACCGCGCATTCTCCCAAAGCTTCTTCAGATAATTCAGGCTGATCCTGCCTTCGTGTACGATGTCCTCCGCGCCCCCTTCGATACTGATCCTGCCCGTATAACCGATTTCCTCCAGGCGTCGGAAAAACTGCGCATAATCATCCGCCTGTCCGGGAAACGGATATCGTCTGTCTTTCCGCGAAGCGACATGCACATGTGCGAAATTCCCGATACGCGTAATATCGGAAAGCGGTTCCTGATCCATCGATACATGATAAAGATCTGTCAACAACCGTACATTGGCTAGATCCACATCCGCCACTAACAATGCCCCCTCCGCCATAGAATTGATCATGTTACACTCCATACGATTCAACGGTTCTATGACGATGGTCAGGGAATATTGGGAGGCAATCTCTCCGATCGTTCTTGTGACCTTTACCAGCTCCTGATAGGCCCTGAAAAATTCCATACCTTCTGGTTTTCTGCGTGCCCGGCCACTACCGAAAACAACGATTTCCCCGTCCATTTGCTGCAATCTGGCAAACGCCTGGTGCAGATATTGGTCTCTCTTAGCTTCATCAGCCTCCTCCCCCAGGAGTGACATATCCCCGGGAAAAAGCACATTAAAACATCGACACTCCATGCCGGATTCTTGAATCTCCTCGAGATGGCGCCTAAAAGTGATATCGTCCCATCCGGCAATCTCAGTGACTTTCATTTCCAGATACTGAAAGCCCGCTCGCTTTGCCAGTTCCAGCTGTTCAAAATCACCACGTAAACCAAACCGCATACTCATGACCTCCCTTTATTGATGTTCTCTCTCCCACTCTACCAGGCTCTGCCGAAAGAAACGGCGGAAAACCGCTCGAAGATGATCTTCTTCCTGGGAATCACTCTCATAATAATATTCTCCCGATGGGATTACCAGAGATATCCGATCCAAAGGATATCCTTCCACTGTTTTAGGATGCGGACGATCCGTGATCCAGAAAGGATCGCCGGATAGATCCTTTGACATCTCTTCATAACAATGCTGTTCATCCAGAATCAGACAGATTGCATTCTGATACTGTGCTGTCAGACGTCCATATTGTTCGGCCAGTCCCGCATAATAAGCGGTCATTTCCGAATCCTCCATACAGCGCCCATCCCGCCTTCGAACATGCACGCCAGGCTGAAGGCGATCTGGAAGTTCCCGAATCCATAACCCTGTATCACAGGAAAAAACAGGCCTATGATAAAATCTCCAGTAGGCCCATGCCTTTGTCCGGGCATTCTGCAATGGATCCCGCCCGGCCTCCTGCACTTCTGGTACGGATATGAAATCCCTTAACGACAAGATCTCCAGTCCCATCCCGTCAAGGCGCCTGCGCATTGTCTCCAGCTTCGCCGAATTTGTCGTTCCAAATAGGATTTCCATGCCTCTATGCCTTGTCTATTCCAGGAACCACATCTTCCAGTAATCTTCTGAATTCCACAGCACGAATCCGTCCCATCTCTTCGACTTCCTGGTGGGACAATGGAGTCGCATTTACACCCGATGCCATATTGGTAATACAGCTGATGCCTGCCACTCTCATCCCCATATGTCGGGCCGCAATGGCCTCACAGGCCGTACTCATGCCCACCGCGTCCGCACCCAGCACTCTCATCATACGGATCTCTGCAGGCGACTCGTATTGAGGCCCACTCGTCTGCAGATAAACCCCTTCCTGCAACGAAATCCCTAAAGCGCGCGCACTCTCCCGGATCTTCTGCTGCATCTTTCCATCATAGATTTCACTCATATCCGGGAAACGCTCCCCCAGCTCCTGCGGATTCGGCCCTATGAGAGGAGAAGGAACAAAAGAAGCAATCTGATCGGTGATCATCATAAAATCTCCTGCCTTAAACTTCATATGGATCCCGCCCGCCGCATTCGTCAGCAGAAGCTTATCTGCTCCCAGAAGCCCCATCAGGCGAATCGGAAGCACTACCTCCCGCATGGAATATCCTTCATAATAATGAACTCGTCCCTGCATCAATACAACGGGCACTTTTTTGATATAACCGAATACAAACTGGCCCTTATGCCCCTGTACCGTGGAAACTGGAAACCCCTCTATCTCCCGATAGGACACCACGGCTTCTTTATGAATCTGATCTCCGTAATCTCCCAGACCAGACCCCAATACAATTCCGATTCTTGGCTGAAAATCCGTCTTCTGGCGAATCTGCTCCAGGAAATTCTTCCATTGATTTTCCATCTTACTCTCCCTTCTTACATTGTCCTGCCTTTCTAGGCGGAATCTATAACTCCTGCGATCCCGCCGCATTACTGCGTTTATTATACTATAAACCAATGAAAAAATCAATCAAAAGCCAGCAAAATGACGATATATTCCCCAGATTTTACCGATTCTTTATTGACATAATTCTTTTTTTTCGTTATACTATTTTTAGAAAATGAAAGGCGGTGTATGTTTTGAAACTCAATTATAAGCGAACAATCCTCATAGGTTTAGCCTTCCTATCAATCTCCATATTCTGGCAGCTTTATGAGAATCTCATTCCTCTGATGTTGAAGCAGACATTTCAAATGGGAGATACACTATCCGGCGCCATTATGGCTATGGATAATATACTGGCCTTGTTCCTGCTCCCCATTTTCGGCAGCCTATCTGATAAAATACAGACTCCTTTGGGCCGCAGGATGCCTTTCATCATCACGGGCACAGCACTCTCCATCGTTTTCATGCTGATGCTGCCGGTAGCAGATCGTCTGGCCAATCTGGTATTCTTTATGATCGCTCTCTTCCTTACGTTGATTTCCATGGGGCTTTACCGATCCCCGGCCGTCGCGCTGATGCCGGATCTGACTCCAAAACCTCTTCGTTCCAAAGCTAACGCAATCATCAACCTGATGGGAGCTATCGGCGGTATTCTGGCCTTGCTTCTCATCAAACTCCTGGTTCCTGCAGGCAATCGCCCGGATTATTTCCCGGTATTCGCGGCCGTCGCCCTCATCATGGGACTCTGTATACTGATTCTTGTTATCACGGTCCGAGAAAACAAACTCGCTGCTGCACTGGGAATTCCAGAAGAAGAGATGCAGGAATCTTCCCTCGTGGCACAGCAGGAAAAAATGCCCACGGATGTATTCCGCAGTCTGATTCTCATCCTGTTTGCTGTCGCTCTCTGGTATATTGCCTATAATGCAGTTACCAGCGCCTTTTCTAAATATACACAGGTGTATCTGGGCATGAATGGTACCGGTTTTGCCGATTGTCTCCTGATCGCGACGGGAGCAGCCATCCTCACATATATCCCCGCGGGGCTTGTAGCCTCCAAAATCGGTCGAAGAAAAACGATTCTTATCGGGATCTGTCTTATGTTGTTCTCCTTCGGATGCGCGATTTTCTTTACCGCTTACCATCCCTTACTGATCGTCCTCTTCGCCCTAACAGGTATGGGTTGGGCTTCCATCAACGTCAATTCCTATCCTATGGTTGTTGAAATGTCCAAGGGTTCCAGCATTGGAAAATATACTGGGTATTACTATACTTTTTCCATGGCCGCACAGGTCATCACACCGATTCTTTCCGGCTTCCTGCTGGAACATGTAGGGTATTGGACGCTGTTCCCTTATTCTGTGTTTTTCCTTGTTCTTGCCTTTATCGTCATGCTTTTCGTTCGGCACGGAGACTCAAAACCACTCCTGCCTAAAAGCAAATTAGAGATGATGGATGTGGATGACTAAACTGACAGGGACGAAATGTTAGACGGCATTCCGTCCCTGTACTCATATCGCACGCCTTGTCGATGATCTCCATCTCTACTGCATTTAAAATGGTAGTAGCTTGCAGAATTATACGCAATTTGAGGATCCTCATGCCGTCAATCTCGCACTTGCGTATAATTCAGTTCCTTTTAGAATCGCTTTATACGCAGACCACAGAAAAGCTCTACAGAATCACTGGATTGCGTATAATTCAAAGATATTAGTTCCTTTTGAAATTGATTTATACGCAATCTCGCGAGGTGACTCTACTAAATCTTGATTTTGCGTATAATTGTAGGGGTATCTCCGTCCCCACAGCGCTTTTTATACGCAGTCATAAAATTCGCCTTCCTCAAATCTCTCGTCTGCGTATAATTCCAGGAGCATCTCCGTCCCTGTGAAGCTTGAAATGGAAGGATTTTACAGAATTATACGCACCTCGAGGATCTGCAAGTCGTCAATCTCGCACTTGCGTATAATTCAGTTCCTTTTAGAATCGCTTTATACGCAGACCACAGAAAAGCTCTACAGAATCACTGGATTGCGTATAATTCAAAGATATTAGTTCCTTTTGAAATTGATTTATACGCAATCTCGCGAGGTGACTCTACTAAATCTTGATTTTGCGTATAATTGTAGGGGTATCTCCGTCCCCACAGCGCTTTTTATACGCAGTCATAAAATTCGCCTTCCTCAAATCTCTCGTCTGCGTATAATTCCAGGAGCATCTCCGTCCCTGTGAAGCTTGAAATGGAAGGATTTTACAGAATTATACGCACCTCGAGGATCTGCGAGCCGTCAGTCTCGCAATTGCGTATAATTCGGTTCCTTATAGAATTGATTTATACGCAATCTCGTGAGGTAATGCCGCAGAATCTTGATTTTGCGTATAATTGCAAGGACGTCTCCGTCCCAATGTATTTTATACCTCTCCTCCGTCCCTTCTCTCCTTTTCCAGGTACGACAAAAAGGCGTCCAATGCGGCGCCTTTTTAAATTTTCGGGATGGGTTTATCGGGGAAGAGAAGTCGGCCTTCCGCGGCGAGATTTTTCCAAAAGAAATCAGTTGCAGCACGATCTCACGCAGGTCGATGCAGGAACGCTTCTTTTCGGGATCGCGAGAATCCGTCGTGAAATGCTCTTTCGTGATGAGAAGGTTCTTCTTCTCCTGAACGCCTTCCGCGGCATAGTCTTCCAGCTTGCGTTTTTGATTCTGGGCGTATTGCTCGTCATCCAACATGCCTATATGTTCATGAAAATCCTGCGAGTCTGGAAAATAGAAGTCGATCATATAGGGGCGGCCCTGCGCATAAATGGAATAGTTATGCGTACATTGTATGCCCAGCAGATCGAACAGGAGGAAAATGATGATCTCACTCTTGAAGTCGCGAGTCGTGCCGTCGAGATATGTTTTTTTCAACAACTTTTCCGACGCCAAGATCCAGCGCATGCAGAAAACAAGCAAGGGCATAGCGTACATCGCGGCGATCCTTAAAGGACAGCGTCTTATATTGCGTTTTGAGTTCACGTAGACGAGCCTTCAGTTTCCGGCGTTTCTCATACAAAGAAAGATAGTCCACTTCATCAGCAGCCTTGATTTTAGTCTGCTTTCGGACTTTACTGGTGGATTCCTGCTTGTATAAATACACCTTTCCCGTTTTCTTGCGGGAGAGACAGAAGTCGGGAATGGCGTGAAGTTCGAGCAGAGTGTGATAGAACGAAGAAATGATATGTGCAATGTGAGATGAGAGTTTGGGCATAGAATCGCCCCTTTCGTATTTTATGATATCATAAAATACGAATTGTAAAGATAGAATACGCAAAGACAGATATTGCAAAAAGAAAAGAACCACCCATCATCCAGTAGATCAAGGATGGTTCCTCCTATATCTTATGGAAGCCAGAATGTAAAACGAAGAACCTTCTGTCCTGTCAATTCCTCTGTCCTGTAGTCTGGTTGACCTCCCCCTACGGTGATCTCATATTCTCCGGACTCCAGTACCTTCTTTCCGTCGTTATTGACCATCATAAGATCTTCTTGACCAAGAATGAATTCGACCTCCTGCGATGCACCGGGTTCCAGCGTGATACGCCGAAATCCTCGCAGCGAACAGTTGGGAGACTCCAACACCCGGCTCTTATGAATCGTATAGAGCTGTACAACTTCGTCCCCTTCCATCGTCCCCTGATTCGTCACTCGCACCCTGATATGCAGTTTGCCATCCTGCCAATAGGGGAATTCTACGGCATCGTATCGATAGGTATTGTACGACAATCCATATCCAAAAGGATACAGGGCATCATTCTTCATGTAACGATAGGTTCGTCCCGTCATGCGATAATCCGTAAATTCCGGCAATTCTTCTATGGTTCTGTAGAATGTAACCGGCAATCGCCCCGCAGGACTGTACTCCCCAAAGAGCAGCTCCGCTATCGCCTGGCCACCGCGGGATCCGGGATACCAGGCCTGAATGATCGCTGCGCATCTTGCCTCCGCCAGATTCAAATCCATAGCGCTGCCAGTCATATTAACCAGAATCACCGGCTTATCTCCCGCCGCATCCAGCACTTCTCTCAGCAGTCTCTCCTGCTGCCCGGGGAACTTTAGATCTGGCTTGTCTCCGCTTCCAAAGGTATTCGACTGATGTCGCTCCTCTCCCTCCAGCGTGTCGTCCAGTCCCAAGCAGACCACCACGGCGTCCGAATGTCTGGCCAATCCTGTGGCTTCATAAATATACTGGTTCTCATCCGAATGATGTTTCTCGTGGAATAAAACACATCCCAGCGAATATGCCACTTCCACATCCGTTCCGTCTAAATAGTTCTGAATTCCTTCCAACACAGTAGTATATCGATCTGCATCCCCGTAATAATTTCCCTTCAGCGCCTCCCTGCTATCCGCATTCGGACCAATCACAGCGATTCTCCGGAGCTTAGAAGGACAAAGCGGCAATACATGGTCGTTCTTTAAAAGAACCAGAGATTTACGAGCTGCCCTCAGATTCTTTTCCCGATGGGCTTTCGTATTATTGGCTGACGCAGGAATCGTCGCGTAAGGCACATGCTCTGGCTGATCAAACATCCCCAACTTCATTCGCGTGATCAGAAGACGCAGCAG
>CALBGL010000028.1 GCA_937892735.1 uncultured Clostridia bacterium
GTAGAGCATCGCCTTGCCAAGGCGAGGGTCGCGGGTTCGAATCCCGTCTCGCGCTGAATACTCTTCGGAGATGCTTCCGAAGAGTATTTTTTTTCATAAAAATATGGGAGTCGCTTGTGTGAAGGAGGCATGAGGATGAATTCCTTTTATATACATTTATTAGCAGAAACAGAGGCATTGATTGACGAAAAGGAACCGTGTCTGACAGGACTTGCCAATGCTTGCGCATTGTTGTATCAGCACCTGGACCATGTGAATTGGGTTGGGTTTTATCGAGTCTGTGGGTCGGAACTGACGCTCGGGCCATTTCAAGGGAAACCGGCATGCACAAGAATCGGAAAGGGAAAGGGAGTGTGCGGTCATGCCTGGAAAACGGGTCGGATTATACGTGTAGAGAATGTACATGATTTTCCCGGACATATTGTCTGTGATGCGGCTTCTCGCTCTGAGATCGTACTTCCCCTTTTTTGTCAGGGAAGAGTGATTGCGGTTCTAGATATAGACAGTCCGTTGGAAGGACGCTTTTCCCAGGAGGATGAAGAGGGACTGGAACAGATTGTACGCAGATTGGAACAGAAAATCTATGGGTTCTGGAATCAGACGAAGACACAGGAAGAACAGAATGCGCCGATTGGCGTCATGGATTCCGGTGTAGGTGGTATCAGTGTGCTGCGGGAGATGCGGAGGATGATGCCGGCGGAGGATTATATTTACTATGGCGATTCTCTGCATGCACCTTATGGAACCAAGACCGTGGAAGAAGTGCAGCGATTGTCTTTCCGTTCGGCTAGCTTTCTGATAGAACATGGTGTCAAAGCATTGGTTGTGGCATGTAATACGGCTACGAGCGCGGCAATTGCACGGCTCAGAGAGCGTTTTGTATCCATACCGATCATTGGGATAGAACCTGCGTTGAAACCGGCGGCAGTGGGACATGGCGGGGAGAAGATTCTGGTGATGGCGACCCCGATGACGCTGCGGGAAGATAAGTTTCACTTGTTAATGGAACACTACGGGAGGGATACGCAGGTGATTCCGATTTCCTGTGAGGGATTGATGGAATATGTGGAACAGGGGATCACAGAAGGCAAGGAGCTGGAGGATTATTTGATGAGAAAACTGCAGGATGATCTTCCGGCAGATTCTATCGTTCTGGGATGTACGCATTATCCTTTCATAAAAAAGACGTTGCGCAAACTGGTGGGGGAGAAGCCGCGGATTCTGGATGGCGGAGAGGGGACGGCCAGAGAAGTCAGGAGAAGACTTCTCGAAGAAGGATTGCTGCGGCAGGACGAGAGGGAGGGAAGAGTGATTTTTTACAATAGTTTACTTTCTCAGGAGATTCTGGAGCGGAGCAGGAGGTTGCTGACAGATGGCGATTGATCTACATGCGCATTCGATATGTTCGGATGGAAGTGATAAGCCGGAGCAGATCATGGAGAAAGCTGTGAGCTTGGGACTGCGGGCGGTGGCGCTGACAGATCATGATACAGCCGAGGGCATGGAAGCATTTATGAAAGCGGGGAAAGAAAAAGGGATTTTAGCGATCTCCGGTGTCGAATTATCCTGCCGATACATGGGACGGGATATTCATGTTCTGGGGTATAATATACCGATGGGAAATCCAGAATGGGAAGAAAGGCTGCGAGAGATTCGAGAAGAGAGAGACTGCCGAAACCGAAGAATGCTGCAAAAACTCTGTGATTTAGGGTATTTTCTTCAGGCGGCGGAGGTGGAGGCTTATGCGGCAGGGCAGGTGGTATCCCGCGTACATTTTGCGAAAGCCCTGGCGGCTCGAGGGTATGTAAAAGATGTCGAGGAAGCCTTTGAAACACTGATTGGAAATGAGGGGCCGGCCTATATACCCAGACAGTGTTTTACCATGGAAGAAGGAACTGCCTGGCTTGTACAAATGGGGGCTAAAGTTTCGCTGGCGCACCCGATGCTCTATCATCTCACGGATGAACAGTTGAGGTCGCTTCTTGCGCAAATGAAAGAACTGGGCGCGGTCGGCGTGGAGGTGATCCATTCCCGGTGTCGGGAAGAGGAGAGCAGACGCCTGATGGGATTGGCCGATGAGTTGGGACTCGGATATACCGGGGGAAGCGACTATCACGGCACGTATAAACCGGGGGTTTACTTAGGTCAGGGGCATCATGGGACTCTCATTCCCGACACCTTTCTGCGGACAATCGGAATGGATATACCGCGTTCTATATAAAACTTTCCGGAAAGACAGGCATAGTGTTTCCTATTCTTCGGCTTTTATGCGCAAATTATGAAGAAAACTTGACAAGTATGGAATTTAGGAAGTATAATTAATTTTTGATAAAAAGATGTCCTAGTGAAACAGGAAGTTGATGATACGCCGACGCTAGGGTTTATTTAGGAAAGAGGTGCCATATATGAAAAACAAAAAAGGAGTCCTGGCCCTGATTTGTACGCTGTTTGTCATTGGGATCGTGACATGGACCGCGTTTTTGGGGGTTGGAGACAGCGACTTGATTGGGATTCGGAATATTCATCTGGGATTAGATCTGGCAGGCGGCGTGAGTATTACGTATCAGGCGCAGGGAGAGGACACCGTATCGGCGGAACAGATGGAAGGTGCTCTGGCAATCATCAATAACCGGCTGAGTTCTCAGGGATATACGGAGGCGCAGGCTTTCATTGAGAGTGGAAATCGAATCCGAGTGGAGATTCCGGGTGTTTCGGATGCTAATGAGGCGGTGGAACAGATTGGAAGGACTGCTATGCTGACTTTCGTAGGGGTAGATTGGGATGAAGTCGTGAGAGAGGGCTTGATGGACGATTACATAGAACCGCTCACACAGCAGATGATCGAGGAGATGACTGCGGCTGGCACAACATCCTATAGCGAATCTACCATACGATCCACAGTAGAGGAGTATTTGAACGAGGGAGGATCCGCCTTCTACTATTTCCCGGAGGCGACTGCTGAAATTTTGCAGACGGCTATTGAGCAAGGGATTGCGGAAGTCATTCTGGTAGGGGAAGATGTGGAAAATGCGACAGCACAGCATGGACAGACTGCGAGTTCAGGCGTCGCGGAAGACTATGTTAGACTGGACTTGGATGAAGAAGGTGCTGTGAAATTCGCGGAGGCTACGCAGAAATATGTGGGAGACTATATTGCGGTCCGGCTGGATGAAACGATTGTCAGCATGCCATCCGTGAATACTGCGATTACCGATGGAACAGCTATTATCACGGGGATGAACGATGCAGATGAAGCTAGGCAGTTGGCTTCGGATATTCGGGGCGGCGCGTTGCCCGTCCAGTTGGAAGACATCGAGCATAATAGTGTAGGGGCGACGCTGGGACAGGATGCCCTATCTACAAGCCTTATGGCGGCCGTGATCGGTTTTATCCTGGTTCTGATTTTTATGATCGTGATCTACCGGGTGCCGGGTTTGATTGCCAGTATCGCGTTGATATTTTATATTTCTGCGGAGATTCTCTTGATCAATCTTCTGGGAATCACCCTGACTCTATCGGGAATCGCGGGTATCATCCTGTCCATCGGTATGGCGGTGGACGCCAACGTGATTATTTTTGCCAGAATCAATGAAGAATTGAATGTGGGCAGAGGACTTAAGGCAGCAGTCGCGTCTGGGTTCAAAAAAGCCTTGTCCGCAATTGTCGATGGAAATATCACGACATTGATTGCAGCCGCGGTACTCTGGTTTTTAGGGAGCGGTACCATACAGGGATTTGCCGTGACGCTGGCACTGGGTATTGTTATTTCCATGTTTACGGCATTGGTACTCTCTCAGATTCTTCTGAAGAGTGTGATCGAGGTGCTGCCGGAACGTCTTGGGCTGTACCGATCGCTACAGCTGAAATGGGGTGGCAAGCCTTTCAGGATTGTGGAAAAGACGAAATTGTGGTTTGCGATTTCTGGAATCATCCTTGTGATTGGACTCGGATTTTTGCTTGTACGAGGAATGAACTATGATATTGACTTTGCTGGCGGAACGATGCTTCAGATAGACATGGAAAAAGAGTATGATCAAAACGCGCTGACCGAGCTCGTCGGCGAGGTGACAGGCGATGATAATCCGATGGTACAGCGGATCCGTGGTGCCGGACAGGAATATCAGGTATCGATCAAAGTGCGGGAACTGTCTACAGAACAAATTGATACGCTATATCAGACAATCGCGGAGCAGTTTGGCCTGGATACAGAAGATCAAGCAAATCTGATTTCACATACCAGTATCAGTCCAACCGTGAGCTCCGAGATGCAAAGAACAGCTGTACTGGCCACGATGGTGGCAGGACTGCTTACGCTGATCTATATCACGTTCCGGTTCCGGGACGTGCGGTTTGGCCTAGCATCTATCATTGCGCTGCTTCATGATGTGTTCATCGTGATCGCGATGTATGTGATCTTCCAGATTCCTGTGAACAATAATTTTATCGCTGCGATTCTGACCATTGTGGGATATTCCATCAATAACACAATCGTTGTGTTTGACCGTATTCGTGAAAACGGGCGGTATTATCGGCCGGATCAGATCACAAGTCTTGTGAACGACAGTATTTCTCAGACTATGGGGCGTTCTCTGAATACATCTATCACGACGATCATTATGGTGCTGATGCTCTTTATTTTGGGAGTCGAGAGCATTCGTTGGTTTGCTTTTCCGTTGTTGGCGGGCTTTGTGGCAGGAACCTATTCCTCTCTTGTGATTGCAAGTCCTGTATGGGTTTTGCTGCAAAAGGTGGGAAAGAAGAAGGCCATCAGACAGTCTCGCCGTGCGGTGAGAAAGAAATGATGAGATGGGGAACGGCAACCGTTCCCCATTTTTTAGCGGTTTAGAAAGCAGAAAGGATGAAGGGATTGAAAGAAAACTGGCGCCTTTATAATAAAAGCTATGGAAAGATACAGCGGGAACTGGGGATTCCTCCGGTATTGGCCAAGATTCTGGTGGATCGGATGGAAGAAGCGGAAATTTCACAATTTCTGGATAAGGAAGGACCGTTGACAGATCCACTGCGTATGAAGGACATGGATCGGGCAGTCACGATGATTTGGGATCACGTGCGCGTTGGGCATCAGATCGAGGTGATAGGGGACTATGATGTGGACGGTATGTCTGCTTCTGCAATACTGGGGCGAGTGCTGCGGCGTTTGGGAGCCAACGTTCGGGTGAGGATTCCGGATCGCGTGGAGGATGGATATGGAATCCGGCCCTATATGGTGGAAGCATGTGCGCAGGAAGGCGTCTCGCTGATCCTGACTTGTGACAATGGGATTCGAGAATTCGCGGCAGCCCGTCGCGCAAAGGAACTGGGAATCGCATTAATTATTACAGATCACCATGAGATTGAGAGACTGGATGGACAGGATCATTTGCCGGATGCGGATTGCGTGGTGAATCCGCATCGCTCCGACGATGAGTATCCATTTCCTATGCTGTGTGGAGCGGGTGTGGCATATCAGTTAGCGAGAGCCCTGTGCCAGCAGGGGGGGATTCTGGAATCTCCAGAGTGGATCGGCTATGCTGCGCTCGGTACGGTCTGTGATGTGATGCCGCTTCTGGGAGAAAATCGTAAGCTCGTTTATCAGGGGCTGCGCCAGTGGAATCAGGATCCACCCCAGGCGATCCGTGCCCTGATGAAGGTGGGAGGGCTGGAGAAATTAGATGTGTATACGTTCGGATTTGTGATTGGTCCTATGATCAACTCCGGAGGACGGCTGGAACAACAGCAGAAGTATATCGAGATTTTATTGGAAGAAGATCCGATACGGGCAGAAAAGATGGCCGCCCGCCTGTATGAGCTCAATCGTCTGCGCCAGAAGATGACGGAAGAAGGAGTCGAGGCAGGAATTCGGGAAGCAGAGCGGCTCAGGGAGGATCGCGTATTTCTCATTCATCTGCCGGATCTGCATGAGAGCTTGGCTGGGCTGGTAGCGGGACGGATTAAGGAAAAATATCAGCAGCCGGTTTTTGTATTGACCGGGCACGGAGAGGGCGTGAAGGGATCCGGACGATCCATACCGGCGTATAACATGTTTGCGCATATGAATCAGGTGTCGGATTGTTTTACCAGGTATGGGGGCCACCCGATGGCGGCGGGACTGTCGATGAAGGAAGAACAGATTCCGAGACTGCGTGCGCTACTGAATGAACAATGCGGTCTGACGCCGGAAGATTTTGCGCCCGTGGTACATATCGACATGGAGATGCCGCTGCGATTTGCGGATGAAAATATGGCGGATCTATTGGAGATGCTGGAACCCTATGGAACGGGGAATCCGAAGCCATTATTCGCGAAACGGGGAGTAAAGATTCGGAGAATACTTTGGATGGGAAGGCAGAAAAAGGCGATGCGGGTCCTGGTATGGGATGATGGCGCGGAGTATGAATGTGTCTCGTTTCGATCGCAGGATCTGGCGCAGCGAATGGAAGAGGGGTATGGCAAGAGAATCTGGCGCCGGCTGGATCAGGGAGAGGTATTATCAGAAGGGGTATTGGCGGACATTTGTTATCAGGTAGGGTGGAACTGGTATCGAGGGAGTCGGAAACTGCAGCGCGTCATCACAAATATTCGTTGCAGTTTTGGGAATCCGTGATATAATAAAAGATGGGCTATGTCCCAATCTGGCAGACAAAGGAGAAGGATGAATATGGATCTGAAATCATTGATTCGAACGATTCCGGATTTTCCGGAAGAGGGAATCCTATTTCGAGATATTACGACGCTGCTCAAGGAGCCAGAGGGGTTAAAAGAAGCGGTAGAGCAGTTGCGGGATTCTGTCAAGGATCTGTCGTATGATGTGATTGTGGGCCCGGAGTCCAGAGGTTTTATTTTTGGCGTTCCTCTGGCGTATGCGGAACATAAGGGGTTTGTTCCGGTGCGTAAACCTGGAAAACTTCCAGCGGCTGTGTATTCGCAGGAATATTCGCTGGAATACGGCGTATCGCGTCTGGAAATGCATCAGGATGCTTTGAAACCGGGACAAAAGGTTTTGATTGTGGACGATCTCCTGGCGACCGGCGGAACGGCACAGGCGATTGCAACGATGGTAGAAAAAGCAGGATGTCAGGTAGCAGGATTCACGTTCCTGATTGAACTGGCGGATCTAAGCGGCCGGGAGAAATTAAAGAATTATTCGGTGCGCAGTGTGCTGTCTTATTAAGGAGGAAAACGATGTCACATGGTTTTCGAAAGCTTGCGATACTGACCGGGGCGGGAATGGCTGGCTGGATATTTCTGATCCGTCCCCGTACACAGTCTCCGAAAATGTTGGAGGATCTAAAGAAATATGATTATGCGCATCGTGGATTGCACGATATAGAAAAAGGGGTTCCGGAGAATTCTATGGAAGCGTTTCGGTGCGCAGTCGATCAAGGCTTTGGAATCGAGTTGGATGTACACATCTTGCGGGATGGACAATTGGTCGTGATTCATGATTCGAATTTGAAAAGATTGTGTGGTATGGAGCAAACGCTGGAGGATATGACGTGGAATGAGGCGGAGAAGCTGCGGTTGCAAGGGACGAAAGAGAGGATGCCTTTGTTGCGGGAAGTGCTTTCTATGGTAGGAGGCAGGGTGCCTTTGCTCATCGAGATCAAGCCGGAAAAAGGAAATCATAAAGAATTATGTGAGGCTGTATGTCATATGCTTCGGTCGTATGGCGGAATGTACTGGATCGAATCTTTTGATCCGCGGGTGGTCGCCTGGCTGAAGAAGCATGAACCGGGCTTGGTTCGCGGACAGCTGCTGACTTATTTGCGGAAGAATGAGACGCAAGATTTTCCGGCGATCTTGGACTTTATTCTGCGGAACCTTCTGACGAACTGTTGGACCCGTCCTGATTTTATCGCATATCATCACGAGGAACGAAACAATCTGAGCTTGCGTTTATGTCGAAAACTATATGGTATTTGTCAGGCGGATTGGACCATTCGGAATCCGAAGGATTATCGTGAGGTGAAGAAGGATGGATCGGTTGCTATTTTTGAACATTTTAATCCAAAGGCCCTGTAAAGGGCCTTTTTACATGCTTAAAAACGAAAAAAAGCGCCTGAGGAGCGTAGTTCCTAGCGCCTTTTTCGTTTTAGTTTTGTAAGAGGGATATAAAAAACTAAAAGAAGGGGATAATCATACAATAAAGGAATGAAGTGAATTTAATATGAAAAATATAATAATAAAATATGAATAATTGGGAAACAAGGAGAGAGAAAAACGGATTTTGAAAAATGCAGTTGAAAAAGCACGGAAAATCTCTTATAATATAAGGGATTGATTCAAATATAGGGATTCAATCGAGAGAGTTCATTTCAGAAAGGTGGGAGTTTTATGGAAGAATTGACATTTCCTACGGAAGAGGTTGAAAAAGATTATCATATATTGATTGAGAAAATCCGCCTGTACCATCCCACCACAGACCTGTCCATGGTCGCGAAGGCATATCAGGTGGCGTCAGACGCTCATAATGGCCAGCTGCGTCAATCGGGAGAGCCGTATATTATCCATCCGCTTAAGGTGGCGATCATTCTGGCGGATCTGGAGTTGGATCTGGAGACGATCGAGGCAGGCTTGCTGCATGATGTTGTGGAAGATACCAAAGTATCCAAGGAAGATATTGTACAGCAGTTTGGCGCGGAAGTGGCGGCGCTGGTGGATGGGGTCACGAAGCTGAAGACCTTGACTTATACAACGAGTAAAGAGGAGATTCAGGCTGAGAATTATCGTAAGATGTTTATGGCGATGGCTAAAGATATTCGAGTGATTCTGATTAAACTGGCGGATCGGCTGCATAATCTGCAGACATTGGAGTATAAAAGTAAGGAGAAGCAGCTGGAAAAGGCGCGGGAGACTCTGGATATTTATGCTCCCATTGCGAATCGGCTGGGTATTTCTAAGATCAAGGTGGATCTAGAAGATCTGTCTCTGAAGTATCTGGAGCCGGAGGCGTATCATAATCTGACACAGCAGATCAGTCATAAGCGAGAAGAGAGGGAGCAGATTATTCAGGAAATCTGCAATGAGCTGAAAGAAAAGCTTCATCAGGGCGGAATCGAAGCGGTTGTTGAGGGGCGGCCCAAACATTTTTTCAGCATCTATAAGAAGATGATCAATAAGCATAAGACGCTGGATCAGATTTATGATTTGTTTGCGGTACGAGCGATTGTAGATTCAGTGAAGGATTGTTATGGTGCACTGGGAATCATTCACGACATGTATACGCCAGTTCCGGGCCGGTTTAAGGACTATATTGCGATGCCCAAGTCGAATATGTATCAATCTCTGCATACGACGTTAATCGGTCCTTCGGGAGAACCTTTTGAAGTGCAGATCCGAACCTGGGAAATGCATAGAACGGCACAGTATGGTATCGCGGCCCATTGGAAGTATAAAGAAGATATGAATGGAGTCAGCAGCAAGCATTCTCAGGAAGAGAAGATGGCGTGGCTGCAGAAGATTTTGGAATGGCAGCAGAACTTGTCAGATAATCGCGAGTTTATGAATGTCCTGAAGCAGGATCTGGATGTTTTTCAGGATTCTGTGTTTGTTTTTTCACCGAAGGGTGATGTGATTGAGCTGCCGGCGGGATCGACTCCGATCGATTTTGCCTATCAGATTCATAGTGCTGTCGGGAATAAGATGGTGGGCGCCCGTGTTGACGGTCGTCTGGTCACTTTGGATTATAAGGTCAAGAATGGAGAGCGGATCGAGATCATCACCTCTCAAAATTCGAAAGGACCCAGTAGAGATTGGCTGAATATTGTCAAGACGACGCAGGCTAAGAACAAGATCAGTCAGTGGTTTAAGAAGGAGTTTAAACAAGAAAATATTGCCAGAGGCAAAGAGCTGATCGAGAAATATGCGAAGAGCAAAGGCTTGACGCTGTCTGAAATGATGAAGCCGGAGTGGATGCATATTGTTCAGAAAAAGTATGGATTCATGGATTGGGATTCCGTTCTGGCGGCGGTAGGTCACGGCGGCATAAAGGAAGGGCAGGTTGTCAACCGGCTGTATGAAGAGTACCGCAAAGAACATCTGGCATCCATGACGGATGAGGATATTCTGCGTCTTGTTCCGGAGAAAGAGGAACAAGCTATCGAAGATCGAGCGCGGCATAATTCGCGGAAGGGAAGCGCAATTATCGTGAAGGGACTGCATGATCTGGCGGTTCGATTTTCAAAATGCTGTAATCCGGTGCCGGGAGATGAAATCGTAGGGTATATTACTCGCGGCAGAGGCGTTTCGATTCATCGTACAGATTGTATCAATATTATGATGCTGCCGGAGGAAGAGCGGAAGCGTCTGATTGAGGCGGAATGGGAGGTTTCCACTACAGAGGGCCTTACATTCCAGAGTTCTATTCAGGTAGAGACTGAGGAGCGCCCGGGTATTTTGGCAGAAATCACATCCATTATCAATAAAGAGGGATTGACGATTCTGTATCTGGATGCGCGGGTGAATAAAGATCATTTGACAGATACGTTCAATATTACATTAGAGATTTCTTCCAGAGATCAGTTGGATCAGCTGAGTAATAAGTTAATGCGGATACAGGGTGTACACGAGATCGTTCGTACATCCAAATAAAAGCGAACAGGCGGCGTTCCGGAGGAGGAAACGCCGCTCTTGATTCATGGAGGGCAAAATATGAGGGCAGTGGTGCAGAGAGTAGAAGAGGCTAAACTATGGGCAGACGGGCAGTTTATTACCCAGATTGGACCGGGACTTGCAGTCTATGTAGGGTTTGGACCCGGGGATGATGTAGAAGCGATGCGGTATATTCTGGAAAAAGTACGTCATCTGCGGATATTCGAAGATGAGAATGGAAAACTGAATCGTTCCGTTGAGGATACGAAGGGGGAAGTATTATGGATTCCTAATTTTACTTTATATGGGGATTGCCGTCATGGACGGCGTCCGGGATATTCTGCCGGCGCGTCAGTAGAAGCGGCGAGGACTATGTTTGCGCATTTCTGTGATCTGGCGTCGCGGGAGACAAAGAATAGTCGTTTCGGCGTTTTCCAGGCGGATATGCGGATCCATCAGAATTGCTGTGGTCCGGTAACTTTATTATTAGACAGTCAGAAGGTGTTTTGAAAGGCAGAGGGCATAGGATGAAACTACAAGTCATTTCAGTGGGGATTTATCAGACTAACTGTTATCTGGTTGAAGAAGAGGGGCTGTGCATTGCGGTGGATCCAGGGGATGGGGAAGGAGCCATTCTGGGGTACTTGAAGGAAAAGAAAAAACGGGTGAACGCTGTCATCATTACGCATGGGCACATGGATCATTTTGCGGATGCCGCGGAGCTGGCGGAGTATTTTCAAGTCCCTATTTATTTTCCGAAAGAAGAATGCGCCTATCTTGCTTCGGCGGAAGCAAGACGAGGCCCATATGATGAACGAATCGTGCATAGGTTTGAAAGAAGGAGAGAAACTTCATTTTGGAAGCCTTTGTTTTCGCGTGATGATTTTGAGCGGCCACAGCAAGGCGGGAATGTGTCTGTACGAGGAAAACCAGAAAATACTTTTTGCAGGAGATCAACTGTTTGCGGGCAGTATTGGCAGAACGGATTTGTATCGGGGGAGTGGGACGGATCTCGTTTGTGGAATTCGGCAAAAGCTTCTCTGTCTGCCGGAGGACACAGTGGTGCTGCCGGGGCATGGACCGCAAACGACTATTGGCGCGGAGAAACGGTCGAATCCGTTTCTTTCGGAGGATGTTCTATGGAATCTGTAAAGGCGTTCTACCTGATGGGAGAGGGATTCCGGGAAAGTAGGCTGTATGAGATGAGGATGCTTTGCCGGGAATTTTTTCCGGGAGCGGAAATCCGTCAGGAACCCTGCGATTGGAATATAATCTGGAAAGACGAAATGTGGACGTTGACGGAGAAGAATGGTAAAATACTCCGGACAAGGGCTGCTGAAAAGACGGATGTTTTTGGAGATCTTGGCGGAGATCTGGAGAAGAACCGGGAGAAAGTCGGGCTGTATTTATTATTGAAGGAACAGACAGGAAAAGAGATCCCATGGGGCATCCTGACCGGAGTACGTCCTACGAAAATGGTCTATGAGGGGTTAGAGCGCGGTCTTACCGCGGAAGAAATCAAAAAAACGTTGGAGACCGGATTTCTGCTTCGGAGGGATAAGGCCAATTTGGCAGTGGAAGTGGCGCAGCGGGAGAAAAATCTTTTGCAGGATCATCAGGGTACGGATTTGGATCTGTACGTGGGAATTCCCTTTTGCCCATCCCGTTGCGCGTACTGTTCCTTTGTCTCCTATGATTTTCATACGCTGGGAGATATCATGGACCGCTATACAGAGGCTTTAATAAGAGAGATTCGATCTTGCGGACGGATGCGGGGCGAACGAAGACTGCGCAGTTTTTATATGGGAGGAGGAACTCCTACGGCGCTCACGCCGGATCAGCTGGAACGAGTCCTGTATGCAGTGCAGGAGGCCTTTGGCTTTGAGAATATGACGGAGGTGACCGTGGAAGCGGGTCGGCCGGATACGATAGACAAGGCGCATCTTCAAGTGCTGCAGCAGTATGGAATTGGCCGAATCTCCGTCAACCCGCAGACGATGAATCAGGAAACGTTGGAGAGAATCGGACGGAGGCACACGGCGGAGGATACGCGGAGAGCTTTTATGCTGGCGCGTGAAATGGGGTTTGACAATATCAATATGGATTTCATTGTCGGATTGCCAGGCGAAGGTCTGCGTGAGGTGACCTATTCCATGAAGGAAGTAGAGAAACTGTGTCCAGACAGTCTGACGGTGCATACATTGGCGGTAAAGCGTTCCTCACGGCTGCGGGAGGAAGGGCAGGCAGAAGAGGTTCTGGGGCAAACAGAGACAGAGGCAATGATCCGATGCTGCGCGCAGACAGCAGTTCAGCTGGGTATGCATCCTTACTATCTGTATCGTCAGAAGAATATGGCCGGCAATTTTGAAAATGTAGGGTATAGTCTGCCGTATAAAGAGTGCTTGTATAATATCGAGATTATGGAAGAACGTCAGAGTATTCTGGCCATGGGAGCAGGAGCGGTGAGTAAGTTTTATGAGCCGGAGAGGAACCGGCTCGAACGAATTCCCAATGTAAAGAATGTGGAAGAGTATATTCGACGTGTGGATGAGATGGTGGAGCGAAAAGAAAGGAGGTTTGGAATATGACGAGACAAGAAGCGAGCGGACAGATTGGCCAGAGAGAATTTTCGGTGGGAGAGATCCTGCGTCTTTCCGCGGATCTGTTTTTTGAGAATATTGGAAAATGGCTTCTTCTGTGTATGATCGTATATTTTCCAACTAGTTTTATAGTACAGTATGTGGCTTTGCAGCTTCCTGCAGATGAAGTATACAATACGCTGATACAAGGAGACTTGTATGCGATCACACAGTTCGATTGGACGCCCTATCTGATGTATTATGGAATCCAGATGGGAATGAGCCTGATCTGGCTGTTGACGAATCTGGCTGCCGCGATTTATGCGGATCGGTGGTTGCAAGCGGACAGGGCAGCATATCGATTTGGCGAGATGATGAAGGCGGCTGTGCGGCGTTGGCCTGCCGGTATGTTGGCGGCGGTGTTGCTGTTTTTGCTGATTCTGGTTCTGATCACGATGAGCATGTTTGTTGGGTATTCCGTATTGCCCCTATTGATGATTTTGATGGTATTTGTTCTGCTGATTCTGGTCGCGTTGTACTATACCGCGTTATCGGCCACGGCGATCCGACAGAAAACGGGACCCGCTGCGTATCGTTACGCCAGTATGGTGATTCGCAGAAAGATCGGAAAGACCATTGGACTGACACTGCTTTTGATGGTGATACAGATGGGGCTCAGCTATTTGTTAGAGATGTTCACATCCTCTTTTGGAGTTTTGGCTTCCAACCCGATTTTGCTTTGTTTAGTTTCCGCGTTGGTCAATGTAATTGCGAGTCTGTCTACGGTGTTTCTTTCTCTGGGGATTACCATTTATTTTATCAACCAGGAACAAATTGGTCCGATGGCGGCAAGACCTCAAAATTCTTGGGAGTTGCCCGGCGGATTTTGAGATCAGGTATAAAAACCTCCGTGATGCGCATACTGCTGAGAGAAACGGAGGTTTTATTATGAAAGAGAAACGAAAAAATGGGCTGCCGCGCTGGGAGGAGATTCCGGAAAGCGAACGTATGAAGTATGAGATCGCGAAGGAACTGGGCCTTTTGGATACGGTTCGTGAAAAAGGATGGAAGGGTCTGAGTTCTAAGGATACAGGGCGAATTGGCGGAATGTTGGCTGGACGACAAAAACAAAAGAAAGAAAATTTGGTGAAACCGGAAGAAGAAAAATAAAAAACAAGATTTTCCTAAAAAACAAAAGAAAAACCTTGACTTGCAGGCATGGTGTGCGATATAATCTTGTAATGTGAACGCAAGTATAGAATAACCATGCCGCAAAAGGCTGCATGTTGAGGAGGAAGTATTGAATGAGCAACACACTGGAAAAGCTGGAACACAATATGGTGAAGATTTCCATGGAAATTCCGACAGAGGATTTTGACAAGGCCTGCGATAGAGCATATCAGAAGGAAAAAAACCGGATTACACTGCCTGGCTTTCGTAAGGGGAAGGCCCCGCGTAAGATGATTGAGCGTTTCTATGGTAAGGAGATCTTCTTTGAGGACGCTTTGAATGATATTTTGCCGGATGTATATATGAATGCGGTGAAGGAGCTGGAGTTGGATGTTGTGAGCCGTCCCCAGATCGATGTGGATAAGATGGAGGCAGGATCTCCCGTGGTTGTTACCGCGACAGTTGCCGTGAAGCCGGAAGTGACGCTGGGCGAGTATAAAGGCGTCGTGGCTGAGAAGGAGACAGTGGCTGTAACAGAGGACGATGTAGAAGAGGAACTGAAGAAGTCTGCTGAGAAAAATGCTCGTTTGGTGGATGTTACGGATCGTCCGGCAGAAATGGGCGATGAGGTCATCATTGACTTCGACGGTTATGTAGATGGCAAGCCCTTTGAAGGAGGCAAGAGTGAGGATTATCATTTGACTTTAGGATCCCATTCTTTTGTAGATACTTTTGAGGATCAGATTGTTGGGAAGAACGCGGAAGAAGCTTTTGATGTAACAGTGACCTTCCCGGAGAACTATCACAAGGATCTGGCAGGAAAAGAGGCGGTATTCAAGGTAGTTCTGAAGAAGATTCAGAAGAAGGAACTGCCGGAGTTGGATGATGATTACGCAAAGGATTATTCCGAATTTGACACGCTGGCGGAGTATAAGGAAGATCTGCATAAGAAATTGCTGGAGACTAAGCAGAAAGAGGCGGATGATCATCGGGCGCGCGCCGTATTGGATGCAGTGATCGCAGGGGCTCAGATGGATATTCCGGAAGCCATGGTGGAAGATCGCGTAGATAGTATGATCCAGAATTTCTCGAATAACCTTCGTTATCAGGGAATTAACATGGATCAGTATATGCAGATGACAGGCAGCAACATGGCTTCACTGCGTGCCAGTGTGCGTCAGGACGCCGAGAAGAGCATCAAGGAAGCGTTGGTGCTTGAGGCTGTTGTGAAGGCAGAGAATCTGGAAGTGACCGATGAGGATTTTGATGCTGAGGTACAGAAATTGGCGGATCTATATAAGATAGAGGCCGACAAGCTGAAGGAAAATATTTCCGATTCCGAAAAGGAAGGCATGCTGGAGGAGATGAAGTCCAAGAAGGCTGTAGAATGGCTTGTTGCTAACGCAAAAGAGGCATAAATAGTATGAGTTGGACTGAGCGTAAGCGCGCCCAGTCCATTCCTTATAGAGAGGGAGGTTATGAAAATGAATGAAGTGAAGAACATGGTTTCTATTCCGTATGTAATTGAGCAGACGAGCCGGGGAGAGCGCAGTTATGATATCTATTCCCGCCTGCTCCAGGATCGTATTATTTTCCTGTCTGATGAAGTCAATGATACAACGGCGAGCCTGGTGATCGCGCAGCTGCTGTTCTTGGATTCCGTAGATAAGGAGAAAGATATCTCCTTCTATATCAATAGCCCAGGCGGATCGATTTCCGCGGGTCTGGCGATTTATGATACGATGAATATGGTACACGCGGATGTGGCGACGTTCTGTATTGGTATGGCAGCTAGTATGGGAGCCTTCCTGTTAGCCGGCGGCACGAAGGGAAAGCGTTTTATTCTGCCAAATGCGGAAGTGATGATCCATCAACCACTGGGGGGTACGCAAGGGCAGGCATCGGATATTAAGATTCAGGCAGAGCATATGATGAAAACAAAAGAAAAAATGAACCGGCTCCTGAGCGAAAATACAGGGAAGGATCTGGCGACTATTGAGCGAGATACGGAGCGGGACAATTGGATGAGCGCAGAGGAGGCCGTCGCTTACGGCTTGGTGGATCAGATTGTATCCAAACAATAAATTGAGGTGAAGATATGGCCGGTAAATCGGATGAAAGAAAGAAGATCGTTTGTTCCTTTTGTGGAAAGACTCAGGATCAGGTTCGCAGAATGGTGGCTGGAAATGGCGTGTTTATCTGTGATCAATGTATTGATCTGTGCGCGGACATTATTGAGCGGGAACTGAATGAAGAGACAGAGATTCATGAGGAGACGAATGGCAGATTTCTGACGCCTAAGGAGATCAAATCCTATCTGGATGAGTACGTGATAGGGCAGGATAAGGCGAAGAAGGCACTGTCCGTAGCGGTCTATAATCATTATAAGCGGGTAAGATCTCAGCAGATGGGATTGAAGTCTGATGTGGAGCTTCAGAAGAGCAACATCATCATGATTGGTCCCACAGGTTGTGGAAAGACCTATTTGGCACAGACGCTGGCGAAGATTATCAATGTACCCTTTGCCATTGCGGATGCTACTTCTCTGACAGAGGCCGGATACGTGGGCGAGGATGTGGAGAATATTCTATTGAAGCTGATTCAGGCCGCGGATTTTGATATCAGCCGTGCAGAGCTGGGAATCATTTATATCGATGAGATTGATAAGATTGCGCGGAAGTCAGAGAATCCTTCGATTACGAGAGATGTCAGCGGCGAGGGAGTACAACAGGCTCTTCTGAAGATTCTAGAGAGTACGATTGCGTCGGTTCCCCCTGGAGGCGGACGTAAGCACCCTCATCATGAATTTATTCAGATTGACACGACCAATATTCTCTTTATTTGCGGTGGCGCTTTTGAGGGATTAGATAAGATCATCAAGGCGCGTACCAATGAAAAGATGATGGGCTTTATGGCGAAGAATGAGACGCCGGCCGAGGAAGAACACATTCTGGAGCAGCTGGAGCCGCAGGACTTGTTGAAATTTGGATTGATTCCGGAGTTTGTAGGGCGTTTGCCGGTTATGGTTACGCTGGACAATCTGGATGAGCCAGCGCTCGTCAATATTCTGACAGAGCCCAAGAATTCTTTGGTAAAGCAGTATCAGTCACTCTTGGAGATGGATGGTGTGGAGCTGGAATTCGAGGAGGATGCGTTGAAAGCCATTGCGCATAAGGCGGCTGAACGTAAGACTGGAGCCAGAGGACTGAAAGCGATCATAGAGGAAGTTATGGAGGACATCATGTATGAGGTGCCGTCCATGGATAAAGTAGAGCGCTGTGTGATCACGGAGAAGGTAGTAGAAAAAGTAGAACATGCGACGCTGATCACAGGAGACGGGGCAAAGACGCCGGTTCGTAAGAAACGCATCTCTCGCCGGGATGGTCAGACCGCGTAAGAGGATTCGCGGGGCTGTTGCAGTTTTGCAGCAGCCCCTTTGGCGTTAGTGTACAAATGGAAGAAAGGAGAGTCCGGCATGAAAAGTCGGACGAGGATTCAATGGAGGATAGATTGACTCTTCCGATTCTGCCGATTAGAGGTTTTTTTGCGTATCCTGGGCAGTCGATTAATTTTGATGTGAGTCGTTTGCCTTCTTTGCGCGCCTTGGAGAAGGTGGTGAAAGACGGGACAGAGATCCTTTTGGGTATTCAGAAGGATGCGATGCAGGAGCGGCCAGGAAAAGAAGATTTGCTTGACGTGGTTGTATCCATGCGGATTAATAGACTCTTCAAGGAAGAGGGAATGGTTCGGCTTCAGGGGGATGTTTTGACGCGATACCTCCTGGTCGATTTTAATCCCACAGGACGATGCTATCAGGCGACAGTGGAAAAGATAAAAATGAAAGAGATTTCGCCAGAAGAGGAACAGGCGCTTCGGCGAGAGTTGTATGAGAGTTTTGAGCAGTATGCGGAGATGACCAACTTAGTGCCGCAGGCCTTGCTGAAGACGATGACGTTTCGGCATGTAGGGGATATGGCAGATTGGGTAGCCGCCAATTTGTCTGGAGAGTATGAGGATAAGTACGATATATACATGGAAACAGACCCTATGGAGCGTGCGCGCAAGGTCTATGTTCTGCTGAAAAAAGAAAAGATTGTCTCGCAATATAGGGCGCATCTTCAGATGGAAGTGGGAAAAGAGCTACGGGAAATACAGCGGGAAACTTTCCTGCGAGAGGAATTGCAGTCCATTCAGAGGCAGTTAGGAGAAGAGGATGAGTCGGATGAGAACGACGGAATCAATAGGCTTCTGTCAGATCCTGAAGTGCCGAAGGTTGTGAAGCAAAAGGTAGAATTCGAACAGAAACGTCTGAGGAAAATGCCATCCATGTCGCAGGAGGCGGGCGTGATTCAGGATTATCTCGATCGCGTTGTACAGATTCCATGGAAGAAAGAAAGCGACAGCTTTGGTATGCTGGACTGGATTGAGAAGCGTTTGGACCGGGATCATTATGGTATGGATCGGGTAAAACGCCGCATTGTGGAGTTTGTAGCGGCCAAGGAACTGAAGCCGGACATTAAGAGCCCGGTGCTCTGTCTTGTCGGACCGCCGGGAGTCGGAAAAACATCGATTGCTTCTTCGATCGCCGCGGTTTTAAATCGACCCTATGTGCGCGTTTCATTAGGCGGTGTGCGGGATGAGGCAGAGATTCGCGGACATAGACGAACCTATGTAGGGGCTATGCCAGGCCGAATTGTCAGCGCCATGATTCAAGCTAAATCATCCAAGCCGGTGATGCTTTTGGACGAGATTGATAAGATGGCCAGCGATCTGCGGGGGGATCCGACGGCAGCTTTGCTGGAGGTACTGGATCTGTCTCTGAACCATGAATTTCGAGATGCCTACACGGAACTGCCGTTGGATCTCTCCAATGTGTTTTTTATCGCGACTGCGAATACGCTGGAGGGAATTCCGCTGCCGTTGATGGATCGTATGGAAATTATCGAATTGGAAAGCTATTCCCGACAGGAAAAGCTACAGATCGCTACGAAATATTTGTTGCCGAAACAGCGGAAAGAGTATGGGCTGAAGGTTTCTCAGTTTAAACTGTCGCAGGATGCACTGGAGAAGATGATTGCGGAATACACAAGAGAGGCTGGCGTGCGGGAACTGGAACGTTTGATCGGATCCTTATGTCGGAAAGCGGCGCGCATGATTGTGGAAGGCACTAAGAAAAGCCTGACGGTGACAGATAAGAACCTGGCATCTCTAATGGATGAGCCCCCCATGAAAGAGGATGATGAGAAACGCGAGCCGGAATGTGGCGTGGTCAATGGCTTGGCTTGGACATCTTTGGGCGGAGAAGTATTGACGGTAGAGACGGCAGTGCTGGAGGGATCCGGAAAGTTGGAACTGACAGGACAGATGGGGGATGTGATGAAAGAATCGGCGCAGATTGCATTGAGTGTGGTTCGTAGTCATACGATTCCGGAACGGGATGCTAAATACTATAAGGAGCATGATGTGCATGTACATATCCCGGCGGGCGCTGTGCCTAAGGATGGCCCTTCGGCTGGCGTAACATTGGCGACGGCCATGTATTCCGCCTTATCTGGACGTAAAGTGCGAAGTGATCTGGCGATGACGGGAGAATTAAGCCTGCGGGGACGCGTACTGCCCATCGGCGGATTGAAAGAAAAGATTCTGGCGGCTCGTCAGAAAGGAATCCGAGAGGTTCTGGTACCGGATCTGAATCGACAGGATGTGGAAAAATTACCGGCGCATGTAATCGAAGGAATGGACATTCGTTATATGGTACATATCGACGAGGTGTGGAAGGAAGCCATTTTTAGGTAGTTAGAATAGAAAGGAAGGATATCATGGAGATTAGTCGGGCAGAACTCAGCGCGGTCGCCGCGACGATTCCCCAGATTCCAAAGCAGGAATTGCCGGAAATCGTGTTTGCGGGAAAATCCAATGTAGGGAAATCCTCGCTGATCAATATCCTGGTCAACCGAAAATCATTGGCGCGTACCAGCTCGCAGCCGGGAAAGACGAGGACAATCAATTTCTACAAAGTTCAGGAACGATGGATGTTCGTGGATCTTCCGGGATACGGATATGCGAAAACCGCTCGAGCAGAGCAAGAGCGGTTTTCAAAGGTGATCGATTATTATTTGACACACCGGCATGGCATTCGATACGTATTTCTGTTGGTGGATATTCGCCATGAACCGGGGCGGTTGGATCTGACCATGCTGGAATGGATGCGGTATCATGGGTATCGGCCTGCGATCATTGCGACCAAGGCGGACAAGCTGAGCAAGGCGCAGCAGCAGAAGCAGCTGGCAGTCTTGCGAAGGAGCATGTCCTTGCCACTGGAAGATCCGATCATTCCATTCTCGGCATTATCCAAGCAGGGAAGAGAGGAGATATGGGCTCTTTTGGAGAAGGAGGAATAATCATTCTTCTTCGGCATTCATATCCCGAATCAAATTCCGATACAGGGTTAATCCCTTTTGCAGCCAGAGGATACGGATGCGAGCAGCTTCTTCCTGAGTGCCCACATGGAAAACAAGCTCGAAGAGATGCGTATCATAGTCGCGTACATAGCAGGTAACGGTATATCGACCATCGGTTTCCTGATGCAAAGAGACATCCAGTCCCATCGTAGAGGGACGGTCTAGGGCGCCAAGTTCTGCGTATTCCAGGATTTCGCGGCGCAGGCTGTGGGGAATGCGTAGTTGAAATAGATTCAGCGTTTCGCAGCCCTTACGAGTGATATGATACAGGATTCGGTTATTTTCCTTGGCAGAAGAAAGCAATCCAGAATCTTCCAGTTCAATAATATACTGATCCAGAGAAAAATAATCCATGTATTTATGGTACAGAACAAAGTCTGCTAACTCAGAACGAGAGATGCATCCTTTTTCTCGAAGGATATATAATAGAATCAGCTTATTGAGCGTAAAATCGGAAGGATTACCAGACATAACCAACACCTGCCTTTTGTATACTAACCGGAATCCCCGGCAATATATAATTGTATCGTACAACAGAGAATTTGTAAAGATAATTCTTGATGCGTTACTTGTTATGTACTAATATTGTTGTAAATAATCCAGAAAAGGAGAGAGTCAAATGATTGCACAGGCTCCCAGAGGGACCTATGACCTGTATGGAGAACAGGTTCGAAAATGGCGGAGTATCGAAAAGACTATTACACGCCTAATGGAAGATTTCCATTATGGAGAGATCCGTACACCGATGTTTGAGCATACGGAATTATTTCAGAGAGGTGTAGGAGATACTACGGATATTGTACAGAAAGAAATGTATACTTTTCTGGATAAAGGAAACCGGAGTATTACTCTGAAGCCGGAAGGGACAGCCGGAGCGGCCAGGGCCTTTCTGGAACATAAGATGTTTGCGGATCCGCAGCCAACAAAGTTGTATTATATTACCCCTTGTTTTCGGTACGAAAAACCACAGGCAGGGCGGGATCGTCAGTTCTCGCAGTTTGGCGTAGAACTGTATGGGGCAGCGGATCCAGCGGCGGATGCAGAAGTGATTTCTATTGCGCACGCGTTGTTAAAGCGTTTAGGAATTCATAATGTGACGTTGCATATCAATTCGCTAGGATGCGGAGAATGCCGCGCGAAATACAATCAAGAGCTGCGGGATTATTTTGAGCGTTATAAAGACAGCTTGTGCGAGACTTGTAAAGAGCGTCTGGAACGAAATCCGCTGCGTATTTTAGACTGTAAGAATCCAGAATGCCGTAAGATTGTAGAAGGCGCGCCCTCTGTTTTGGACGCATTGGATGCAGAGTGCCGAGAGCATTTTGAGAAGGTACAGGTATATCTTTCTGGAATGGGGATTCCGTTTGTGGTGGATCCGGGAATTGTACGTGGTCTGGATTATTATACGCGAACGGTATTCGAGTTCGTTTGTGATGAGATCGGCGCGCAGGGTACTGTCTGTGCCGGCGGTCGATATGATCATCTGATTGAGGAGTTGGGAGGCAGCCCGGTACCGGCTGTGGGATTTGGTGCGGGTATTGGCCGGATGATTCGGGCGATGGAGGCTGCGAATGGAACTCTGCAGACAGAGGAGACCTTGGATCTTTATGTAGGAAGTATGGGAGAGAAAGCATCCATAGAAGCGCTGTCCCTGGTATATCAGCTGCGCGCGTTGCATGTGAGCGCGGAATCAGACCTTTTGGGAAGAAGCGTTAAAGCACAGATGAAATATGCCAATAAACAGGGTGCGCGGTATACGATGATTCTGGGCGAGACAGAGCTGGAAACCGGGAAGGCGTCTCTCAAAAACATGGAGAGCGGAGAAAGCGAGACGGTAGAATTTCGGAATATACAAAAGTGGAGGAATCAGTTGTCATGACAGAAGAATCTTTGAATGGCCTGAAGCGCAGTATGTACTGCGGAGAGGTTCGGCTGGAGCATGTGGGCCAACAGATCACCGTGATGGGATGGGTGCAGAAAGTACGAAATAAAGGGAGTCTGATCTTTATTGATGTTCGGGATCGAGCAGGAATCGTACAGGTTGTTTTGTCAGAGGACACCGCATCTCCTGCGCTTTTAGAGCAGGCCTCCGACTTACGGACGGAGTTCGTGGTCGCCATCAGTGGACAAGTACAGCGCCGAGAGGGAGCTGTTAATGAGAAACTCTCGACAGGGGAAGTCGAGATCGCGGCAGAAAAGATTCGCGTTCTTTCGGCGGCAAAGACTACGCCGTTCCAGATTCTGGATGAGGTGGATACACGGGAGGATCTGCGTCTCAAGTATCGATATCTCGACCTTCGTCGTCCTAAGATGCAGCATAATCTTTGGCTGCGGCATCAGGTGACGGCAGCCATTCGGAACTTCCTCAATCAGGAGGGATTTCTGGAGATTGAGACGCCCATGCTGATTAAAAGCACGCCGGAGGGAGCCAGAGACTACCTGGTGCCCAGCCGTGTACACCCCGGGCATTTCTATGCGCTGCCGCAATCGCCGCAGATGTATAAGCAGCTGCTGATGATCTCAGGGATGGATCGGTATTATCAGTTGGCGCGGTGTTTTAGAGACGAGGATCTGCGGGCAGATCGTCAGCCGGAATTTACACAGGTGGATATGGAGTTATCCTTTGTGGAAGAGGATGACATCATGGACGTGAATGAACGGATGATCGCCAAGGTATTTCATGATGTGGCCGGCTGGGAGATTTCGCTGCCCATGCGCCGCATGACATGGAACGAAGCGATGGATCGCTATGGCTCAGATAAGCCGGATCTGCGTTTCGGTATGGAGATCCAGGATGTCAGTGAAGCCGTATCCGATTGTGGATTTGGCGTCTTTGAATCAGCACTGGCATCCGGGGGCGTTGTGCGGTGTCTGGTCGTAAAGGGGCAGGCGAATATGCCCAGAAAGAAGATTGATGCTCTGGGAGAGATAGCGAAATTATATCGTGCCAAGGGATTGGCCTGGATCGGTCTGCATGAGGATGGGACCGTGAAGTCTCCGATTGCAAAGTTTATGAACGAAGAGAAACTACAGGAGATTGTGACGGCGGCCGGGGCAGAAAAGGGAGACTTAATCGTCTTCTGCGCAGATAAAAAGAAAGTGGTCTGCGATGCGCTGGGAAATGTGCGTCTGCATTTGGGACATCAGCTGGATCTGATCGATTCGAATCATCATGAGTTTCTGTGGGTGACTCAGTTTCCCATGTTTGAATACAGCGAAGAAGAGGAACGTTATATGGCTATGCACCATCCCTTTACGATGCCGTATGAAGAGGATCTTGCGTATCTGTTCTCGGATCCGGGGCGCGTGCGCGCCAAAGCCTATGATATGGTGCTGGATGGCGTGGAGTTAGGCGGCGGCAGCATTCGTATTCATCGAAAGGATATTCAGGAGAAGGTGTTTGAGGCATTGGGATTTACCATGGAAGAAGCAATGGCGAAGTTTGGTTTCTTCCTAGAGGCATTTTCTTATGGAGCGCCGCCTCATGGCGGATTGGCCTTTGGATTGGATCGTATGATAATGCTTTTATGCGGTACGGACAATATTCGGGAAGTCATCGCGTTCCCCAAGATCAAGGATGCGTCCTGCCTCATGAGCGAAGCGCCCTCTACAGTAGATTCTAAACAGTTGGAAGACCTCCATCTACTGCTGCGTGAGACGAGGGAATGATAGCGCGCGTGAGAAAGCAGGAGCAGAGAATTTGATAAAAAAATTCGACGCAGAATTTTTCGTTCTGCGTCGAATCATGCAATCTGTAAAGGGCAGATCAGGTATGATCCTGGTCTACCAGATAGGGACTCAGCAGTTTCAGACAGCTGTCTGCTTGCGCGTCATCATGAATATCCAGACGCAGCGGCTGACTCAGATCGAGGCTGAAAATCCCCATGATGGATTTGGCATCTACCACATAACGGCCTACCACCAAATCCAGATCTCCTTCAATATGTGTTGTGGTACTGACAAAGTTCTTGACTTTATCGATGGAATTCAACAAAATATAAACGGATTTCATGCAAAGTCCTCCTTATGGATAGTCATGCCCATTTCACAACGGGCCTTCATTAATCTTAGAATTTTTTTTGCAGATTGTCAACAATTATTTTTGGAAAAAAGATTGTAAAATCAAAAAAAATCCGATATAATATGATAATAGGAGAAGAATCGTATGAGAGTGGCTCTGTATACGTTAGGCTGTAAGGTGAATAGCTATGAAACAGACAGGATTCGAGAAACTTTTCAATCAGAAGGCGCAACCATTGTTCCTTTTACAGAACCGGCGGATGTCTATGTGGTAAACACATGTACGGTAACACAGATGGCAGCTAAGAAATCTCGTCAGATTCTTCACCGGGCCAGAAGGCTGAACCCGGAGGCGCTCATCGTGGCAACGGGCTGTTTTGTGCAGACGGGAAGAGATGGGATGCCGGAAGGCGCTGTGGATCTTTATGTGAGCAATGCGGACAAGTCTCAATTAGTCCAGCGGGTGAATGACGCGATGCGGGATCGGAAGCTGCTGAATGATTCGATACAGGCGCCGGAAGAAGAGATGAAGCATACGCGAGCATTTCTGAAGATTCAGGATGGATGCCGTCAGTATTGTTCGTATTGTATCATTCCTTATGTGAGGGGACCGCTCCAGAGCAGAGATCCGGAAGATATTCTGGCAGAAGTCAGGCATTTGGTATCTCAGGGGTATAAAGAATTGGTCTTAACGGGAATTCATTTGAGTTCTTATGGACGACAGGGTACTTTTGCGGATCCGAATGCACGGCTCACCTTAGGCCGACTGATACAGCGTCTGAATGAAGTAGAAGGGCTGGAACGGATTCGGCTGGGATCTCTGGAGCCAGGGCTGATTACGGATTCATATCTGGAAGAGATCGCACAAACAGACAAGTTGTGTCCCCACTATCATTTGTCGCTGCAAAGTGGCTGTGCGAAGACCTTGCGGGCAATGAATCGGAGGTATACGCCGGATGAATATGTACAAGCGGTAGAACGTCTGCGGCGCTTTCGTCCGGAGACGGCGATTACAACCGATCTGATCGTAGGTTTCCCCGGAGAGACCGAAGAAGATTTTGAAGAATCTTTAGCTTTTTTGCGACAGATTGGTTTTTCACAGGTGCATGTGTTTAAGTATTCTATGCGAGAAGGTACAGCGGCCGCGAGGCGGACAGATCAGGTTCCGGAAGAGGTGAAGCATGCGCGCAGTGAGAGAACCATCCAGGTGGCGGAAGAGTTATCATGGGAGTTTGCTTCTCGTTTTATTGGATCTGTGCGGGAGGTTTTACTGGAAAAAGCTTGGGAACATGGATGGGAAGGATATACAGATCATTACATTCGCACGCTGGTGGAAGGGGAGAAAACATCGGGACAGCGTGTGCTTTCGGATAATCAGATTGTACCTGTACGATTTCAGAGTTGTGTACGGCAGAACGGTGAGATATACTTGAAAGGAGTGATTACGTAATGGATCGAAATACAAAGTATTTTAATGTGGTTTCCGACGACAGTAATCCAGTGCGCAGTGCGCTTGCGGACGTATATCGTGCATTGCAGAAAAAAGGGTATAATCCTGTGAATCAAATCGTCGGCTATATCATGTCCGATGATCCTACGTATATCACCAGTTATCAGAATGCCAGAAGCCGGATCGCACGTCTGACAAGGGATGAGATCCTGGAAGAATTGGTAAAGACCTTTATAGAGGCCAATCATTTAGATGATCAGGAGGAATCCGGATCTTGAGAATTATGGGACTTGATTTTGGAGCCAAGACGACAGGGATTGCGATGAGCGATCTAGGATGTACGTTGGCTTCGCCGGTGGAAACGGTGTTTCGACAGGAAGAAGAAAATCTGAAGCAGACTGTACGCCGGATTCGGCAGTTGGCAGAAGAAAACGATGTGCATACGATTGTATTGGGACTGCCAAAGAATATGAATAATACATTGGGAGAGCGAGCGGAAAAAACGCTGGCTTTTAAGCGTCGTCTGGAGAGAGATTTGTATCGGGTGGAAATCCTGTTATGGGATGAACGTCTGAGTACGCGGATGGCGGAGAAACCTCTGCTGGAAAGAGGACTGGATAGGTATCATCGCAAACAGGTGGTAGATCAGATTGCAGCAGTCTATATTTTGCAGGGGTACCTGGACGCGAGAAAGGCCCAGGAAGGGAATGAGGAATCGATCCGTTGAAGGCGGTTAGATCATAAAAATATAATAAAAGGAGGTTGAGGGTATGGAAGAAATCAGAGTGGTTACACTCTATGATGAAGAAAGCGATGCCCAGAAGGATTTTGAACTGGCTGGATCCTGTGAGCTGGAGGGGAAGACGTACTGGTTGCTGGCTGCCTTGCCGGAAGAGGAAACGAAATCCGGTATGCAGGACGATGACGATGAGGACGACGAGGACGTGGAAAGGAGCGAAGCGTATCTGTTTCGCCTTTGTGATCAGTCAGAGGCTGAGTTTACCGCGATTCTGGAAGGTCAGAAGCAGTATGTCACCATTGAAAAAATAAGCGATGAAGAATATGACCAGGTCGTTCAGATTTTTAGTCAGTCGGATGAGTATGACTTGGAAATTGAGGAAGAAGAGGTGTAACTTTGGCGGAACGTGGAAGAAAAAGAAAAAAAGTAAAGATTATTCCTATTGGCGGATTGGATCGGATCGGGTCCAACATGACACTGATTGAATGTGATGAGCAGATTTTGGTAGTGGATTGCGGCGTTGCTTTTCCTGGGAGCGATATGCTGGGAATTGATCTGATCATTCCCAATTTCGATTATCTCAGGGAGAACCGAGAGAAGCTAGTGGGCGTGGTTTTAACGCACGGCCATGAAGATCATATTGGCGCTTTGCCGTATTTCCTGCGAGAATTTCAGGTTCCCGTATATGGTACCGCTTTGACGCTGGCCCTGGTGGAAAATAAGATGCAGGAGACCAATGTAAAGAAGTACAGCCTGACCGTGGTGAAGCCTGGAGATGTGGTGACGCTGGGTTGCTTTAAGACGGAGTTTATCCGAACGAATCATAGTATCGGAGACGCGACCGCCTTGGCGATCAGTACTCCGGTAGGCGTGATTGTGCATACGGGAGACTTTAAGGTGGATTATACTCCGATTCATGGCAGCATGATTGATCTGCCCAGGTTTGCGGAACTGGGGAAGAAGGAAGTACTGGCGCTGATGAGCGAT
>CALBGL010000029.1 GCA_937892735.1 uncultured Clostridia bacterium
GTACTATAGTTTTTGTCAAGCTGTGACAGGAAAAAGAGAAAAAATTCCGGAAATGTGCTGAAATGTCTGGTTTTGATTTGACTTTTTCTCCTGTTGCCTCTATAATAAGGACATCTTAGGGAGAGGAGAGAAGAGAATGTCGTTCTATTATGACGGATATACAGGCCAGCAGAAGTTTTGGGGTCAGACGAGTCCGGCGGAACTGGTGCAAGAGTATGGAACGCCGTTATATGTCTATAATGAGAAAATTTTGCGAGAACGCTGCTGCGAAATGAAGAATCTCGTAAAGTATCCTAATTTTGTCGTGAATTATTCGGCGAAGGCGAACTCAAATCTGCATTTTTTGCGTATCGTTCGGGAAGAGGGCCTGGTCGTGGATGCCATGTCCCTGGGAGAGATTGCCGTAGAAGAGGCGGCGGGTTTTGATCATCAACATATATTCTTTATCAGTAATAATGTGAGCCGGGAGGAGATGGCCGCGGTCATTGAAAAGGGAATCCTGATCAGTGTGGACTCTCTGTCGCAGTTAGAGATGTTTGGACAGCTAAGTCCCGGCGGGGAGATCTGTGTGCGGCTGAACACGGGGATTGGAGCTGGCCATAGCGCGAAGGTCGTGACTGGTGGCCATGAGACGAAGTTCGCGATTGATTCGGAAAAGATTGGGGACATACGACGACTTTTGGAGAAGTACCGGCTGAAGCTGGTTGGTATCAACCAGCACATCGGTTCGCTTTTTATGGATCCGAAACCCTATTTGGAGAGTATGGAGGCACTGCTTTCGATGTGTAAGCAGTTTCCGGATCTGCGCATTATCGATTTCGGCGGCGGTTTTGGTATTCCGTATCGCAAGCTGGAAGGTCAGGAACGCTTGAACCTGAAGGCGTTGGGTGAACAGATAGATGCGCTCTTTGCGAAGTTTGTCCGGGAGTATGGACGTGAAGTCCAGTTCAAGATTGAACCGGGACGGTATATCAGCGCGGAATGCTGCGTATTATTAGGCAAGGTCCATGCGGTGAAGACGGTGTACGAGAATAAGTACATCGGTACGGATTTGGGCTTCAATGTGTTGGTGCGCCCTGTTATGTATGATTCCTGGCATGACGTGGAGATTTACAGAGAACAGGGCGAGGATACGGGCAGGCAGGAGGAAGTGTCGATTGTGGGCAATATCTGCGAGAGCGGCGATATCATCGCGAAGAAGCGGATGCTGCCGGAGATTCTGGAGAACGATATCATTGGTGTGTTGGATGCGGGAGCCTATGGGTATGCCATGTCTTCCAACTATAACAACAGACTGCGTCCAGCGGAGGTCCTGATTCGGGAAGATGGCAGTGTCAAACTGATCCGGCGCAGAGATACGATGGAAGATCTGCTGCGCGGTTTTCCGGAATAATGAAGATCCTTTGGTGCGCTGTGTTTTCTGTCCTGGGGCTGTTGGCCATGGGCTACGCGATCTTGCTGCATCGCGTGGTAGGGCTGGGAAAGAACTTCACGCTGTTCTGGCCGGGGTTGGGCTGTGCGTGCCTGGTGACAGCACTCATTCTGGGACTGGC
Organism: uncultured Clostridia bacterium; assembly: GCA_937892735.1. Classification (GTDB taxonomy): domain Bacteria; phylum Bacillota; class Clostridia; order Lachnospirales; family Bianqueaceae; genus Faecimorpha. Next base: position 1,554 of record CALBGL010000029.1, read on the forward strand.
GGCGATGGGGATATGCCACGTTCCAGAGATGATATGGCATCCGTTGGCCGTTGGCGCCGGAACCTTGCTGGCGCTTATCTTGTACCTGGAAGGACGTATCGTATGGGCGGGGAGTCGCTTGCCGGACCGGAACGCGGACTATTGCATCATTTTGGGATGTAAGGTCAACGGAGATAAACCCTCGACCGCGCTGAGGTATCGGATCGAGGCTGCAGCGCGGTATCTGGCGGAAAATCCGCGGACGCTTGCCATTGCATCCGGCGGACAGGGCGTGGATGAGGGCATCTCGGAGGCAAGCTGTATTCGACAGGAACTGATAGCGGCCGGGATCGCCGAGGAAAGGATCCTGATGGAGGACCATTCTACTTCCACGATGGAGAATATACACTATAGCCGGGAACTGATCGCAGATGCTGAGGCCCGCGTGGTGATGATTACGAGTAATTATCATGTGTATCGCAGCATGGAACTGGCCAAAAGAGCTGGTTTGCGGCGAGTCAGCGGATTCGGGGCAGAGCCGGGGCCTGTCATGGCGCTGCATTATTTTGTGCGAGAAGCCTTTGCACTGGTCAAGGATTATCTCGTGGGAAATCTATAAACAGGAGGCAACTATGCAACTGATTTTGCCGGAAGGCTATGATCCGCGTCTGTCGGTTCGGGAGACGGAGGCGGCGATCAAATACATTCGAGATACGTTCCAGAAGGAGCTGGGCGCGCAGATGAATCTGGAGAGGATCTCGGCGCCCCTATTTGTCACTCGGAGTTCGGGACTGAATGATAATTTGAACGGCGTGGAAAGGCCGGTGTCCTTTGATATGCCCTCACTGCCTGGAGAAGAGATGGAAGTGGTGCACTCTCTGGCGAAATGGAAGAGAATGGCACTGCGTGAGTATGGATTTCAGGTGGGAGAAGGTCTCTACACCAATATGAACGCGATCCGCAGAGATGAGGAGCCGGATAATCTGCATTCCTGCTATGTGGATCAATGGGACTGGGAGATGGTGATCCGCAAGGAAGAGAGGACGACGGAGAAGCTTAAGGAAGTAGTCCGTCAGATCTTCAAAATCATCAAGCATATGGAACATGAGGTCTGGTACAAATATCCGCAGGCGGTGAAGAAGCTGCCGGAGGAGATTCATTTCATCACCAGTCAGGAACTGGAGGACCGGTATCCGGATCTGACGCCGAAGGAGCGGGAAAACCGCATCACAAAGGAGCTGGGGTGCGTATTTCTGATGCAGATCGGAGATACGCTGCGCAGTGGAAAGCCGCATGACGGACGCGCTCCGGACTACGATGACTGGCGGCTCAATGGCGATATCCTGTTCTGGTATGATACGCTCGGGTGCGCGCTGGAGATCTCCAGCATGGGCATACGTGTGGATGAGAAGTCACTCGTAGAACAGCTAGAAAAGGCGGGATGCTCAAAGCGCGCAGAGCTTCCGTATCATAAGATGCTGCTGTCGGGAGAACTGCCCTATACGATCGGCGGTGGCATTGGCCAGTCGCGGCTCTGTATGCTGCTTTTGGGCCGGGCGCATATTGGGGAAGTGCAGGCCAGCATCTGGCCAAAGGAGATGCGGGAACGCTGCCGGAAGCATGGGATTATTTTGTTGTAAAAGAGTTTGATCGTAAATATTGCGGATGGGATAGGAACAAGCAGATTTTACGAAAGAATTTCCAAACTATTTTTATTTTTCGTAAAAAAAGGGGATTGCGTTTTGCATAAGAGCGTGGTACCATACATACCATAAAGCCTAAATGTGAAGAAGGAGACTCTTGTCCCGGAACTCGACAGGAATACGGCGTCACCGACTGAGAGCGCTGTTTGAGGGAACGGACTCCTAGGGAACACTCCGGAGCAGACTGTTTGAAAGAGGAGTAGGGCAGTCCGTGAGCGCCCGTTACGCGCCGCAAGCGGCAGGGTTGTGCCCTGCAAGCTGGGTGGCACCGCGGTCCATAGAACCGTCCCGGAATCATTACGATTCCGGGACTTTTTTATTTTCGCATATAGGCTTGCCTCAAATATTACCGGATGGAAAGGAGAAGAACGATGGAGTATGTAAGTGCGGTCCTGCAGCAGGAAACAATGGAGCAATGCAAGCAAAACGCGGGAAAGGAGCAGGTGGTTCGGATGAATGGAACGGTGCATGCCATCCGGAATATGGGTGAGGTCTGCTTCGTGATTCTGCGCAGACGGGAAGGTCTGCTGCAATGTGTGTGTTCGAAACAGATGGCAAGAGAGCTGAAGGAAGAGATGGCGGTCACGGTGCAGGGTATTGTGACAGAAGAGTCCAGGGCGCCCGGCGGGATGGAGATGCATCTGACGGAGGTGACGGTTCTTGGTCGTCCGGCGGAATCTCTGCCTTTAGCGATATCGAAACGAAAGCTGGGCACCTCTCTGGAAACCAAGTTGAACCTGCGGTCGGTATCCCTCCGCAACATCGGGGAACGCGCGAAATTCAAGATACAGGAAGGATTAGTGCGCGGGTTCCGGGATTTTTTATATTCTCAGGGGTTTACGGAGATTCATACGCCGAAGATCGGAGCGAAGGGAGCCGAAGGCGGCGCGAATATCTTCAAGCTGGATTATTTTCACCAGAAGGCGGTGCTGGAACAGAGCCCTCAGCTCTATAAGCAGATGATGGTGGGCGTCTTCGAACGGGTGTTTGAGACTGGGCCGGTCTTCCGGGCGGAGAAGCATAACACGAAACGTCATCTGAACGAGTATACAAGTCTGGATCTGGAGATGGGATTCATCGAAAGTTTTGCGGATCTGATGGCGATGGAGACCGGATTTCTCCAATACGCCATGGAACTGCTGCAGCGTTCCTACGGAGAGGAGCTGGCGTATCTGGGAGTGACGCTGCCGAATACGGAGGAGATCCCCGTTATCCGTTTTGATGAGGCCAAGGAAATGGTGGCGGAGAAGTATAAGCGTCCGATCCGCAATCCCTACGATCTGGAGCCGGAGGAGGAACAGTTGATCGGCCGATTGTTCCAGGAGGACTATGACGCGGATTTTGTCTTCGTGACGCACTATCCTTCGAAAAAGAGACCGTTTTACGCCATGGACGATCCTGTGGACCGGCGGTTTACGCTGAGTTTTGACTTGCTGTTTCGCGGGTTGGAAGTGACGACGGGCGGCCAGCGGATTCATGAGTATGACGCGCTGGTGGAAAAGATCGCGGAACGGGGCATGACGACCGAGGGCTTGGAGTATTATCTTGACGCCTTCCGTTACGGCATGCCGCCCCATGGCGGGCTGGGCATCGGTGCGGAGCGTCTGACGATGCAGCTTCTGGGAGAAGACAATGTGCGGGAGACCACGCTGTTTCCCCGGGATTTGAACCGGTTAGAGCCATAAGGAGGTTTTGAAGATGCCTAGAATCAGTGATGAAACGATGGAATACGTAGGGATTCTGGCCAAGCTGGAGCTTACAGGCGAGGAGCGGGAGAAGGCCAGGGCCGACATGGAGAAGATGCTGGATTATATCGACATGCTGCAGGAGCTGCCGACGGAGGATGTGGAACCGATGGTGCATATCTTTCCTGTACAGAATGTGATGCGTGAGGACGAGGTGACGGAGGGGGATGCGCGCGATGCAATGCTTCAGAACGCGCCCCAGGTCAAGGACGGCTGCTACCAGGTGCCGAAGACGGTAGAGTAAGGAGGACATGATGGAGATATTACAGTATACCGCGTTGGAGCTGGGTCGCAGGATTCAGAAGCGTGAGATCGGCGTCAAGGAAGCGCTCACGGCGGTGCTGGACCACATCGAGGATCGAGAGCCGTCGCTGCATGCCTATATCCATCTGGATCCGGATCGCACGATGCGGCAGGCGGAGCAGGTGCAGGAGAGAATTATGAAGGGAGAGCTCCGTCATCCCCTGGCAGGGGTGCCGGTGGCGATCAAAGACAACCTGTGTACGCAGGAGATGCCGACAACCTGCGCCTCCCGGATTCTTTCGGACTTTCGTTCGCCATTCACCGCGCAGGCTGTACAGAATCTGGAGCAGGCCGGCGCCGTGATCCTGGGGAAAACCAACATGGATGAGTTCGCCATGGGCAGTACGACGGAGACGTCGGCCTACGGTCCCACGCAGAACCCGGTGAAGGAAGGCTATGTGCCGGGCGGTTCTTCCGGCGGATCCTGTGCGGCTGTCGCGGCGGAAGAATGTTTCTATGCGCTGGGCACGGATACGGGCGGATCGATCCGCCAGCCCAGTTCCTTCTGTGGTGTGACGGGGCTGAAGCCCACCTATGGGACGGTATCCCGCTATGGACTCATCGCCTACGGATCTTCCCTGGATCAGGCAGGCCCCATCGCGAAGGATGTGTCGGACTGCGCGGCGATATTGGAAACGATCGCCTCCTATGATCCGAAGGACAGTACCTCCATCAGGCGGGAGGATCTGGATTTCACCGCGGCGCTGGTGGATGATGTGAAAGGGCTTAGAATCGGGATTCCCAGGGACTATTTTGGCGAGGGACTGGATGCGGAGGTAGCCCGCAGCGTCCGGGCCGCAGCGGAAGTGCTGCGGGACCGTGGCGCTGTTGTCGAGGAGTTCGACCTGAGCCTGGTGCCCTACGCGATCCCGGCCTACTATGTCATCGCCTGCGCGGAGGCCAGTTCGAATCTGGCCCGGTTCGACGGCGTGAAATACGGATACCGCGCGAAGGACTATGAGGACCTGCATTCGATGTATAAGAGGAGCCGCTCCCAGGGCTTCGGGGAAGAGGTGAAACGCCGGATCATGCTGGGGTCCTTTGTGCTAAGTTCGGGCTACTACGATGCCTACTATCTGAAGGCGCTGAAGACCAAAGCACTGATCAAACAGGCGTTTGATGCGGCGTTCCGGAAATACGACATCCTGCTGGGGCCTACGGCGCCCGAGACCGCGCCGAAGATGGGGGAATCGTTGAAGGATCCGCTCAAGATGTACTTGGGCGATATCTATACGGTCTCCGTCAACCTGGCGGGCCTGCCCGCAATCAGTCTTCCCTGCGGAGAAGACAGCCAGAGGCTGCCGATTGGCGTGCAGCTCATCGGAGACTGTTTTCAGGAGAAGAAGATCCTGCGGGCCGGCTATAGTTATGAATGCGGCAGAAAGGAGGCGCGCTGATGAGTGTACAGTATGAAACCGTGATCGGATTGGAAGTCCATGTGGAACTGGCGACGAAGACGAAGATCTTTTGCGGATGTTCCACGGCCTTTGGCGGTGCGCCGAATACCCACACCTGTCCGGTATGCACCGGAATGCCCGGCGCGCTGCCGGTTCTCAATAAGCGTGTGGTAGAACTGGCGGTATCGGTAGGACTGGCTGCCAACTGCAAGATACATTCTTACTGCCGCTTTGACCGTAAAAACTATTTCTATCCGGATAATCCGCAGAATTACCAGATCTCCCAGCTCTATCTGCCGATCTGTTATGATGGCGGGGTGGAAATCGATACTCCCTCCGGTCCCAAGGTGATTCACATCCATGAGATTCACATGGAAGAGGACGCGGGAAAACTCGTGCATGACGAGTGGTCCGACTGTTCTCTGGTGGACTATAACCGCAGCGGCGTGCCCCTGATCGAGATCGTGTCGGAGCCGGATATGCGCAGTGCGGACGAGGTGATCGCCTATCTGGAAAAGCTGCGGATGATGATCCAGTACCTGGGCGCCTCCGATTGCAAACTGCAGGAGGGGTCAATGCGCGCGGACGTGAATCTGTCAGTACGTCCGGTGGGCAGCGAACAGATGGGCACGCGGACGGAGATGAAGAATCTGAATTCCTTTAAGGCCATCGCGCGGGCGATCGAGGGTGAGCGCGCCCGCCAGATCGAACTGCTGGAAGAGGGGAAGACCGTGGTGCAGGAGACTCGCCGCTGGGATGACAATAAGGAATATTCCTATGCCATGCGTTCCAAGGAGGATGCGCAGGACTATCGGTATTTTCCCGACCCGGATCTGCCGCCCATTGTGCTGCGAGAGGACTGGATCGAATCGATCCGTGCCCGACAGCCGGAGATGCGGGATACTAAGTGTGCCCGGTATGTGTCGGAGTTTGATCTGCCGGAATATGACGCGAAACTGCTGACCGAGTCGAAGCGCCTGGCGGATCTCTTTGAAGAGACGGTACAGATCTGCCGTAAGCCGAAGAAGGTGTCAAACTGGCTCATGGGCGAGACCCTGCGCCTTTTAAAGGAAAAAGAGCAGGATCCGGCGGATCTTTCTTTCTCTGCCGCGCACCTGGCGCGTCTGGTGGATCTGGCCGATGAAGGTGCGGTGAACAGCACGGTGGCGAAGGAGGTCTTTGAGCAGATCTTCCTCCACGACGTGGATCCCGATCAGTATATCGAAGAACACGGCCTGAAGACCATCAGCGATACCGGACTCTTGACGCAGGTCATCACCCAGGCGATGGCCGATCATCCGCAATCGGTCACAGATTACCGAAATGGCAAGAAAAAAGCCATGGGCTATCTGGTCGGACAGGTCATGAAAGCCATGAAGGGAAAGGCGGATCCCGCGCTCGTCAATCAGATGCTCCGGGAAGCCCTGGAGAAAGAATAAGAAGAAGCCGCTGGCCGGAGGCAATGACTCTGCAGAGGCGCGAGCAGGATTTTCTCTTCTTCGACCAGACGAATGGCGTCGAGGTAGTCCTCGTGGCGATACATCATGGTGGTGTTGAGATCGAGTTCATGATCGTTGAGGACGGCTAGCTCCACATGGGCCATCCCGGCGTAGACGGCGACCAGGACGGCGATTTTGAGACCGCGGAGATCTCCTTTCTTGCTTTAGATGACAAAAGTATAGCAGGGAGAAAAACACTGTCAACAAAGGCTTGCCGCCGCGGTAAGAAGGTGCTACAATGAAGAAAAGCGCCTAAGGATAGGAGGTTTCATACAATGCATAAATTCTTGACATTCAGCTTTGACGATGGCACGGTGGAGGACAGGAGGCTGATCGCGCTGTTTGACAGATACGGTCTGCGGGGCACGTTTAATCTGAACTCCGGAAAGTTTGGCGTGCGAAGGGAGATCGTACATGAAGGGATTCCGGTGCATCACTACGTGATCGAACAGGAGGAGGCCAAGACGCTGTATCAGAATCATGAGGTGGCGGCGCATACGGTGCATCACCCGAACCTGGTGAAAATATCCAGAGAAGAGGTGATTCATGAAGTGGCGGATGATTGCAGGGCTCTGGAGGAGTTGACAGGCCAGCGGATTCTGGGGATGGCGTATCCTGGCGCGGGGTTGTATTATACGCAGGAAGTAGCGGATATCATTCGGGAAAACACACAGATTCGCTATGCCAGAGGATGTAAGAATCATCATACATTTAAGCTGCCGGAGAATCTGATGCTCTGGGAGCCGACCTGTCATCAGAACGATCCGCAGCTGTTGGAATTGGGGAAGGCGTTTGTGCAGGCGGATGCCAGTGAAGAGGATTTGTTGTTTTACGTGTGGGGACATAGTTTTGAGTTCGAGAAATTCAAGAGTTGGGATCTGTTTGAACGTTTCTGTGAGATAGTAGCGGGAAAGCCGGACATCGAGTATGTGACTAATGGAGAGGTGGCGCGGTACCTCATGGGATAAAAAGGCAGGGGGGCCATTGCAAAATAGATGGGAAATCATCTAAGGAGCAATGGCTTTTTTGAAATGGAACAAAGCGGATAATTTTGCGACATCCTCATTACTGTATGAGTAATGTAACAATTTCCCGGGAAGGGTAATGAGAAAACGCCGGGATTTCTCATTGGTCTTAGGTCGATGTAAGAAAATCAGGCTTCGAGTAATGAGAAAAGCCCGGGATTTCTCATTGGTCCGGAAGCGATGTAACAATTTCCCGAGAAGACTAATGAGAAAACCCCCGGATTTCTCATTGGTCCAGAAGCGATGTAACAATTTCCCGGGGCGAGTAATGAGAAAAGCCCGGATTTCTCATTGGTCCGGAAGCGATGTAACAATTTCCCGGGGCGAGTAATGAGAAAACCCCCGGATTTCTCATTGGTCCGGAAGCGATGTAACAATTTCCCGGGGCGAGTAATGAGAAAATCCCCGGATTTCTCATTGGTCTGGAAGCGATGTAACAATTTCCCGGGAAGGGTAATGAGAAAACGCCGGGATTTCTCATTGGTCTTGGAGCGGATGTAACAAAATCAGGCTTCGAGTAATGAGAAAACCCCGGATTTCACAGTTCTTATGGAATGTCTTGAAAACAAAAAAGGAGTCCGTGCATTCACGGGACTCCTTAGGAGATCATACTCTTTCATTCTGTATCAATGGTGAGATATCGTAGGCATTTTGCAACGGCCATTATAGAGTGCTCTCTATTTCCAGGACGCATTGCACAGGTTCTGTGGGATCTAACGGAACTCTTACGATCCGGGAAGACTGCTGGGTGGCGGGATCGGGATTGATGTCATTGCACAGGATCCAGACCTGATCTTCTGCCAGCATTTTGGTTTCAAAGGTCCAGTTACCGGAGGCAGGAAGATCTTCGAATAGGAGACCTTCGCGGATCAGGTTTCCGTCAAAGTTTTTGATGCAATAGGAGGGAGAGGTGCTACCGTTTCCTCCCAACACATAATGATCGCTGACTTCTGTCATCATGGGAATGTCCATTTTCCTTACGGATTCAATCGAAGCCGTATCTTGATGATAGCGGGCGAGGGAACTGTTTTGGAAAGTGATATCATAGCCGGCGAAATACAAGGTGTCGTCATTATAATGCATATCATAGATCAGATAGTTGTCTTCAACGGCACTCTCCGCCAGCTTGTCCAAGGAACCGGAAGCGCTGTCATAGGCGTACAAAGAAATGGAGGAAGAGGCAATGGAAGAATCCTCAGCCAATGTGTAGGCTTCGATGCCTACATATACGGTGTTCCCAACAATTGGTAGAAGTAGTCATTTCCGACGACTTCTAAGATCGTTTTCGCTTCCTGCTCGGCATCTCCCAACACTTCCTGGGTGAGTCGGATCAGATTCTGACTCACGCCGTCAACGACGCTGGAAACGGACTGCACTGAGTAGATATAGCCGCGATGAAGCCAGACGGAATTCGCAATGCCGCATTGAAGATATTGAACGGTTTCGCGCTCCGTGCCATCTGGTTTCATACGCATTAGCGTATTTCCTTGCTGAACCCAGTAGATATAGCCGTCATAATACATTAGACTGCTGCCTCCTGCCAGATAGGCATTGCAAGAAGTATCCGAGTGATTGCATTCCGGTTTACCACAGAGAACCCCGGAAATACCGCTTTCTTTATCATAGTAATGTAAGAATGGATTGGTATCAGAGAAAAGATAATAGGCCTGTTCCGATTCATATAATTGCCGCCACTTCCCAAACTCATTACGAAAATCGTATTCCGGCAGGAACTCCACTGTATCAAACTGATTATCCAGCAGGAGAGAAGGAGAAGTTTTTGAGTTTATACAGGAAGTAAGAAGGCAAGAGAGAAGAATAAAGAGAATGATTTTTTTACGCATAATTAGAATTCCTCAATAAAAGAAAGGAGGGCAAGACGTTGCCCTCCTCTAAATACAAGGGTTAGACATAGAATGGAACAGTGCCAATAGCACTACTTCCATAAAACGTAGCCGTGCCTCGACTAGCATCAGTAAGCTGGCTATTGTTATAATAAAAACCACCTGTTCCACCAGCACTGAGATTCAAAATAATGATTCCCCTCGAGTTGTATACCTTTCCTTGGACGTATGTATACACCGTTGAATCATCAGTATCCATGAAAGCCATAACACGGGAAGAGCTTACAATCTGAACACCACCAGAGTAGTAGACGCCATTGATGGTATTGGAAACTTTGGCCAGAGTGCCAGCAGAGACAGCCAAAGTAGAGCCAGCAATCATCATCACGGACAATACCAACGCCAAGAGACGTTTGGAACGTTTTTTCATACCTCCTTGAGTTAAATTGAAAAGGAAACGATCTCCATTACTGTCTCTTATTATATATGGAATGGTGCGCTTTGTCAACAGGATTAGTAAAAATAATTAACAAAATGACGCTATATATTGCCAAATATACAATTTAGACATGGTAGATTTGATATAAGAAAGATATCCATTGTGAAAAAAGAACATCCTTCTTCTTCCGAGAATGATAGGGAAAAAGAAGGATGTTCTTTTTTCACAGCTGAAACTTCGTCTTAGGCGATAAAAATTCCTGCATACGCGCGTCGTAGGCGGCCTGGATTTCTGCCTCATAGGCGACCGGCGCCTCGGGGGCGCCCATGGTATCGAGCAACCAACGAGTGAGACGCGGATTGTTGACCAGAATGGGGCCCAGCTGCGTCGTCGCGATCAGATGATGATACAGGATCCCCTCGCGCTGGGAATCTTGATTGAGACCGATGCCCTTTTTACAGGTGACAAAGGGACAGGCGGAATTATCGCCGTACCAGAAGCTGAACTGGCTCTGAAAGCCCATGGTGTCAAACTGATCCTGGAAGCGACCCAGCACCAGGCCGTTGAAGCGGTCATAGTGGGAACGTTTAGCGTTGAAGGGCAGGAGCTTCAGCCCTTCGATCTTACGGCCGTTCCAGTTCTCAATCGATTCGAAGAGGATTTCTGCCGCGTTTCCGGTAAAGAGCATGGGAACATCCTGCTGAATCAGTTCCTGCAAGCGCACGCGATACGGACGAAGAAACGCAATCAGCTTCTCCTGATACCGTTCCGTGGTGGGACCCATGTAGATCAGATCCGGACGCTCGGAGGCAAAAAGCGGTTCTGAGCCATAGCGAGTGAAGACCCATTCTGCCTTCGGCAGACAGCACTCAAGATACTGCATGTTGCCCAGATCGCCAAAGAGATTACAGATCTCCGGAAAAAGAATCTCAATCTTCATTTCACTCGCCCTCCTTTGTCTCGAGACGCGCGCGCAGCACGGCCTCGGCGGTTTTCGCGTGAGATACGGTATACACATCATACAGGAAGAAGATGGTATCTGCCCGGGCCAGATCCACGGCAGAAGCCGCGTCGGCTTCCTGCCGCACACAGGTGATGCGGTCGGGGTCGATGCCGGCAATGAGGAGACGCACTCGGTAGTCCAGGTTGCGCACGCCGCTGCAGACGATCTGCGTGATGGAGTCATCCCGGAGAAATTCGAAATCCGCGTCATACAGCCAGGAGATATTCTCGCTGGTGGTCTTGGCGTCGCCCAGATCGTCCACCATCAGAACTACGGCCTTGCGGCCCTCATAGCGCCGGATCAAATCAAAGACGCGGGAGCAGGCCACCGGGTTCTGTCCCTTCGCAACAGAAAGGATCACATGCTTGCCGCCGATGTCGATCTCCTGGTAGCGGCTTTTGATGATCTCAAGCTTTTCGATGGAACGCTGCAGTTCGAGATCAGTCAGGCCAAATTCGGAGAGAAGCGCCACCGCTGCGGCCAGGTTATAGGTATCGGTCACCGAGGGGCCGACCATCTTCAGATTCGTTTCTTTTCCCTTTAGGCTCATATCCAGGCGGAGCGTATCCGGATGCACATTTGTGACCGCATAATCCAGCTGGGGCGAGGCAAAGTCGCACCGGGTACAGGCAGCGCGGCCGATATGATGATATCGGCGGAACTCAAAGCGAAGCGGCGCACCGCAATAGGGGCAGAGAGGCATGTCCTGAATCCGGTTATCTTCCGTCATCTCCTCGCCCTCCTGGGGCAGCACGCCGAAATAGACGCGGTCATTCTTGGGCGCCAGACGGGCGCTGATCAGATCGTCTCCATTGAGCACCAGCTTGGTGGAGGCGGGAATGTTCTGATCCAGAATGTCAAAAATAAACTCCGAGTGCGCATTCCGCTTGAAAGAATCTCGGAACAGATTCGTACAAAGAAGAAGATCCGGATGCACATGAGGAAACACCAGGCGGGAGCTGCGCTCGTCCAGTTCCAGCACCGCCAGATCCTTGGTGGTACGGCCGCGCCAGTCGATCGCGGAGATCATGGTTGTCACGATGCCGCCCAGAATATTGCTGCCGGCCCGGTTGCTCACGGGTTCATATCCATTATCAGAAAGGATATCGAGGACCAGATTGACGGTGGTCGTCTTTCCATTTGTGCCGGTAATGCCCAGAATCTGTTTCGGCATGTCCATGCGCGAGAGAAAATCCGGACAGATCTTCAGGGCCAGCACCCCCGGATTATGAGTGCCATTGCGGTGCAGCACCCGAAGCGCCTTAGTAAAGAGCTTGGCGCCATATAGCGCCAGATAAAAACGAATGCCTTTCATAAGCAGGATCCTTTCTGCGATTCATAGAAATTCTTGGCGTATCCTAAAGATAGAGAAAAAGCCACGCCTATTATATCAAATCCCACAGGGTTATGCAAGGTTTCGGGAACTGCAAAATATTCATAAAAATTTGTTGGAAAGCGGAAGAAGAAATGCTATAATACGAGATAGAAGCCGTACCAAAAAATATAGGGGGTAAAGACATATGCAACGAGTACAGCAGGTATTGGAAAATCGAGGTGAAAACTATATACTGCCTTTCTACTGGCAGCATGGGGAAGACGAAGAGACCCTGCGGGAAGGTATGAAGCGCATTCACGAGGCCGGTATTGGGGCTGTGTGCGTGGAATCCAGACCGCACCCGGATTTTGTGGGATCCAAGTGGTGGGAGGACATGGACATCATCCTGGACGAGGCGCATAAGCGCGGCATGAAAGTGTGGATCCTGGATGACGCGCATTTCCCGACAGGTTATATCAATGGACGTTTAGCCGAGTTTCCCCAGGCGCGCAAACTCCTGGTAGATCATTACTGTATCGACGTGGTGGGGCCGACGAAGGGCACCTCCTTCGTGATCCGTTTGGAGGAGGGAGATGTGCTTCTGGGCGTCGTGGCTGCCAGACGGGATCGCAAAGATCCAGACGTGATGAGCGACTTGGTGAATATCTCGGACTGCGTGCATGGACAAAAGGTATATTGGGACGCACCGGAGGGTTTGTGGAGCGTTATCGTCATTAAGAAAACGTACAACGGGAGAGACAGGCAGACGCATATCAACGTGATCGACCGGGAGGCGGTGCGTCTGTTGTTGGATATCTGTTATGAGCCGCATTGGGAGCATTATCAGCAGGAATTTGGCAAAACCATCGCCGGGTTCTTCTCGGATGAGCCGCAGTTGGGCAACTCGGGCGGCGCTTCCACACCGGGGATCGCGCAGATGGGCAACAAGACCATGATGCTGAGCTGGTGCGCTGAGCTGGAAGAAGCGATGCGTGCGGAATGGGGCCCGCAATTCCTGCCTGTGTTGGTATCCTGTTGGTATGATGTGAAACATTACAGTCCGGCAGGGCGGTTGTCCTATATGGATCATCTGAGCCGGCTGTTCGAAGAGAATTTCAGCAATCAATTAGGAGACTGGTGCAGAGCGCACGGCGTGGAATACATCGGCCATATCATCGAGGATAATGGATCCCATGCCCGGTTGGGACATGGACCGGCGCATTTCTTCCGGGCCCTGTGGGGACAGGACATGTCCGGCGTGGACGTGGTGCTGCAGCAGATTCGTCCGGGACTGGAGGATACGCTATTCTATCGGATCGGCGGCACGGCCTTCTATGATGGGCGTCTGTTCCACAATATCCTGGCGAAGATGGGCAGTTCCCTGGGACATATGGATCCCAAGAAGAAGGGACGTACGCTGTGCGAGATCTTTGGAGCCTACGGATGGTCCGAAGGGCTGAAGCTGATGAAATGGCTGACGGATCATATGCTGGTGCGCGGCATCAATACCTTTGTGCCGCACGCGTTTACGATGAAGGACTTCCCGGATCCAGACTGCCCGCCGCATTTCTATGCCCGGGGCAATAATCCGCAGTATCCGTATTTTCAGTATCTGATGAACTATATGAACCGTGTGAGCCACGTCATAAGCGGTGGACGGCATGTCCCCTGCGTGGCGCTTCTATATTCTGCGGAGGGCGAATGGATGGATTATAAGGACAGTCAGCCGCTGGAAGATGTGGCGCTGGAGCTCAACCGAGCACAGATCGATTTCGAGATCGTGCCGGAGGATGTACTGTGTCAGTGCTGTCCAGAGGAAGGCGAGTTCGTGGTAGGTCAGGAGTCGATGCACGCGTTGATCGTGAGCCGTCGGGCGTATCTGAGCCAGCGGGTCTACCAGTGGTGTGAGGAGGCCGAAGCCGCCGGCGTACCGATCTTCTTTGTCGATGAGCAGCCCAAGCTGGTGCATCCGTTGAGCATTGGGAAATCCCGTGTGCTGGAGAGCGCCGTGGGACAGATCATCGCCATGACGGATCTGGTGCCGCAGCTTCGCCAGAAGGGACTGTATGAGATTCAGACGAATACATGGGAGCCATATTTGCGGTATTATCACTATGCCCATGATGATGGGGAAGTGATCCTGTTCTTCAATGAGGATCCGCATGAATCTGTGAATACCTGGGTGACCGTGCCGATGACGGAGAAATTGTGCTGGTACGATGCGTTTGACAATGTACTCCGGCCGGTGGAGCAGATGGGAAATCGAGTGCATCTGACACTGACGCCGTATCAGGCGCTGATTCTCTGCGCAGGACAGGATGGCGCCTGTCAGACCAGCGTGAGCGAAAAAGCGCAGCGAATCCTGGTGGATACGCCCTGGCGCCTGCAGATGGTACGTGCAGGCGAAGAAGAGGTCTATCAGGAGATGACCACCGGACTCAGAAACCTGGCGGCCGCGGATCAGTATCCGGATTTCTCCGGTACGATGACCTACGAGACAGAGGTAGAACTGCCAGAAGGTGTGAGGCGTGTGGAGATGGATCTGGGAGAAGTCTATGAGACAGCCGAGGTGCTGGTGAACGGGCAGAGTGCAGGCGTTCGGATCGCGCCGCCCTATGTACTGACAGTGGAGAATCTGTTCCAGCCGGGAGAAAACCATATCACCATTCGGGTGGTCAATACACTGGGACATCAGCAGAGTCAGCAGGATCGGTTTGGCATGACGCTGCCGCAAGAGCCTGTGGGTCTTCTGGGGCCGGTAGTTCTGCGGGTCGAGTAAGCGGAGGAGAATGAGATGAGCGATCGATTGATAACCAAATCCCCAGCAGCCTGGCATCGAGATCTGTGGCGAGAGGCTTCGCCCTCTGGCAATGGGCAGGTGGGGATGCTGATATATGGACATGTGGCGGAAGAGACGGTGATTCTCAACCATTCGGCGCTATGGCATCATAGCCGGAAGGGGGAGGTGCCGGCGCTTCCTGGCGCTCTCGAGCGCACGCGGCAGATGATAGATGAAGGGGATTTCTGGAATGCGAATTGGATCATCACCAATGCGCTGAAGGAGAAGGGATTTGAGGCAGCGCTGGGAGCCCCCTTCCCGGTCTGTGCGCTGCACTTTCGGATGCATAATTCCGGCGACTTCCATCATTACAGACGCATCCTGCACATGGAGAACGGCGAGGTACAGGTGCGGTGGCAGGAGGGAGAAGAAACTTTCCTGCGTCAGGGCTTTGTCTCCCGAGCAGATGATGTGATCGTGTTTCGAATTCGCTCGTCCAGGCCGCTGGATGTGACGGTGCGGCTGGCGCTGCATGAGACCGGGGAACCGGATACGGAGCGGAAACGGGAAGAATTAGGGGATTCGCTGCGCGTGGAGGCGCAGCCCCCCTTCATAGAATATGCGGGAACCAATGATGATGGGACGGATTTTGGCGCGGTGGCCCGCGTGATTGGGCCGCAGGCGCAGATAGAGGAATCTGGTATTCGTCTGTGCGGCGAAGGCGACATTCTCGTGTTTGTGAAGCTTTTTGTCAAGAGTACAGACAGGAAGGAGAGTTTTCGGAAGGCGGAGGAGGCGCTCTTGGCGCTTCCGACGGAGTATGAAGCGCTTCTGGCACGTCATCAGGCGCTGCATGAACCGTTATACCGCAGCGCGGAGTTGGAACTCGAGGAGGAAACGGACGAAGAAGCGGAGATCACAAACGAACATCTGTTGGAAGAGGCTTATGACGAAGGGGCGCCGAACGCACTGCTCAATCGGCTGTGGAAATTTGGCCGCTATCTCCTGATCTGCGGAACTCGGCCCGGCGCGCTGCCATTCCCGCTTTATGGAATTTTCCATGGGCGTTACAGCATGGCCTGGCCTCATAACATGGCGAATGAAAACCTGCAGATGATCTACTGGCATGTCCTGGGCGGCGGATTAAAGGAGCTGTTTGAGCCCGTCATGGATTATTTTTTAGAGCAGATGCCGCAGTTTCGGGATAACGCGCAGAAGCTATTTGGGCTGCCTGGCATCTATATGCCGGCAGGTACGACGCCGGGCAATGCGGTGCCGAATCAGATCGTTCCCGTGATCATGAATTGGATTGGCTGTGCCGGATGGATTGCGGAGCATTTCTATAGTTACTATCAATATAGCGGAGATGAACAGTTATTAAAGGAAAAAATCCTGCCCTTCATGAAAGAAGCCGCGGATTTTTATGAGGCATATCTGGTGAAGGGTGAGGATGGATGGTATAAGATCTATCCATCGGTGTCGCCGGAGAATACGCCGAAGAATCTGATGCCGAGTGAGGAATGGGAGCATATGGATCATCCCTGTCCGTCCGCAATCAATGCGACGATGGATATCGCGATCATCAAGGAGCTTCTGACCAATCTATGTGAAGCGGCCGAGCTGACGGGACAGTATCCGGAGAAGGTCGCGGTCTGGCAGGAGATTATCCAGCACCTGCCGCCCTATGAGGCTACGGAGGAAGGTGATTTGCGGGAATGGCAGTGGCCAGGACTGACGCAGCGGTACAATCACCGGCACCTGTCCCATATCTATCCGATGTTCCCGGGACGGGAGATCGTGAAGGGCGTGGCGCCGAAGGAGCTGGTAGATACCTTTGAAAAGGCTGTCGATAAGCGGCTTCTGGGCGCGCAGACGGGGTGGTCGTTGGCGCATATGGCCTGTATCAATGCGCGTTTTGAACGGCCAGAGAAGGCGCTCGAGTGTCTGGATATCCTGTGCCGCGCCTGTCTGACGAAGAGTTTCCTGACCCTGCACAATGATTGGCGAAACATGGGACTCACGCTGTATCGGGATCACGGCGCGTTTGCGCCGATACAGCTCGATGCGTCCATGGGCATTGTGGGCGCGATGCAGGAGATGCTTCTGTTTGCGCAGCCTGCCTGTGTGAAGCTGTTGCCGGCCCTGCCAAAACGGTGGAAGAAGGGACACGCCCGTCTGCGCTATATGCAGGGCGAGGTGGAGATCTCTTGGAATCAGGAGACAGGCGCGCTCCTGGTGCAATTCCGCCCGAAACGGAGTGCGGACATACAGGTGATTCTGCCGGATGTGTGGGCGGAAGGCCTAAAGTTTTCGGACGGCACGCCCTTTGTCAATGGGGATACCCTCCGTCTGGATCGTCCCGTGAGTTTTGGTCGATGATTACACCGATCCTGGATCCCGCCAGGCAGGAACCGCTCTATGAACAGCTCTATGATTTCATCAAAGAAGAGATTCGTTCCGGCCGACTGGAGGAAGGAGAGAAGCTGCCCTCGAAACGAACACTGGCCTTCTATCTTAAGGTGAGCCGGAGCACGGTGGAGATGGCCTATGCGCAGCTGGCGGATGAGGGCTATATTCGTGCGAAGGAACGCAGCGGTTTTTATGTCCGTCAGGCGGAAAGAAAGTTTCTGCGGAAGCAGGAAAGCGCGGAAGCGAAGACACCTTCGGCACCGGAGAGGTCCTACCGATATGACCTGCGTACCTCCGGCGTGGATACGGCGCATTTTCCGTTTACGGTATGGGCGAGGCTGAGCCGGGAGACTCTAAGTGAATATGGACAGGAGCTCCTGCGGGCGACGCATCCCCAGGGGATCGAGCGCCTCAGACAGTGTATCTGCCGATATCTCTATGATTTCAGGCGGGTGGAGGCGGAGCCGGACCAGATCGTCATCGGAGCCGGAACGGAGTACCTGTTGGGGCTTTTGATTCAGCTTCTGGGGACGGAGAAGAAATATGCGGTGGAAGAACCGGGCTACCCTAGAGTACACCGGATCCTCACGAATTACGGGGTGCGTCCCGCCTATGTGCCAGTGGATGAGGAAGGGATGGCGGTGGAGGCGTTGTGCCGGACAGACGCACAGATCGTCCATGTGACGCCATCACACCAGTTTCCCACGGGAGCGGTGCTTTCCGCGGGCCGCAGAGAGGCGCTTCTGCAATGGGCGCAGGAAGAAGAGGGACGATATATTCTGGAAGATGATTACGACAGCGAGTTTCGCTTTCTTGGCAGGCCTGTGCCGGCCTTGCAGGGCATGGGCGCGCCGGAAAAGGTGGTGTATTTTTATACTTTCGCCAAGAGCCTGGCGCCCTCGCTGCGAATCGGATATATGGTGCTGCCGAAGAATCTGATGCGGGCCTGGCAGGAGAAGTTTCAGGGCTACTCCTGTTCGGTGCCCAGCTTTGAGCAGTATACGTTGTGCCGTTTCATGGAGCAGGGATATTATGAGCGGCATCTGAATCGAATGAAGACGTTGTACCGCAGCAGACAGGACGCGCTGGTCAAAGCGCTGGCTGTTCCCGGGGTTCGCGTGATAGGCAGGGATGCGGGGCTGCATTTCATGCTGGAAGTCGCCAGTGGGTCGATGAAGGAAGCGGAGCTGGTGGAGAAGTCCGCGCGGGCCGGCGTATACCTGCGCGGACTGGGCGATTACTACGCTGGGACAGGGGGACAAAATGGGCCGCCTCGATTGCTGATTGGGTATGGGGCTTATGAGGAGCCGCAGCTGGTGGAGGCTGCGAAGATTTTATTGGACGCGTGGAAAGGAGAACAGGAAGGATGAAGAAAATACGACTGGGCAGGACGGAACTGATGGTGGGCGCCTCTTCTTTTGGTGCGCTGCCTATACAGAGACTATCGAAGCCGGAGGCGATGAAGCTGCTGCGAGAGGCCTATGAGCTGGGAATGAATTACTTCGATACGGCGCATGGCTATACGGATAGTGAAGAGAAGATCGGGATGGCCCTTTCCGACGTGCGTAAAGACATCATCATCTCGACGAAGAGTCCGGCCAAGGATAAGAAGACACTGCTGGAGGATATCGAAACCAGCCTGGAGCGGATGAAGACGGACTACATCGATCTGTTGCAGCTTCACAACCCGGATACACTGCCGGATCCGGAAGATCCGGACGGGCTGTATGGCGGCCTGCTCGAGGCGAAGCGCCAGGGCATGATCCGCCACATCGGCATCACGAACCATAGCCTGGAACGGGCGGTGGCAGCGGTTAAGTCCGGCAAGTATGAGACCATTCAGTATCCGTTCTCTTCCCTGGCATCGGAGGAGGAAATCGCCCTGACGCAGTTGGCCAAACAGGAAGATGTGGGATTCATCGCCATGAAGGGGCTGTCCGGCGGTCTGATTACAAATGCCGCGACTACGTTCTCCTTTATCAAACAGTATGATAATGTCGTGCCCATCTGGGGCATCCAGCGTGAGAGCGAACTGCTGGAATTCATCGAAATGGAAAAGAATCCGCCGGTCTATGATGACGCCATGAAGGCGTTGATCGAGAAGGATCGCAGGGAGCTGGCAGGCAATTTCTGCCGCGGCTGCGGATACTGCAAGCCATGTCCCGCAGGAATCGACATTCCGACGATGGCGCGCATGTCTCTCTTGCTGCGTCGTTCCCCGTATCAGCGTTACATGACGGAGGAGTTTAAAGAACAGATGATGGTCATCGATCAATGTCTGCACTGTAATGCTTGCATGTCCAGATGTCCGTATCATCTGAATACACCGGAACTGCTTCAGGAGAACCTGAAGGATTATCTACAGTTTTATGAGGAGCATCATGTGTAAAAAGTTCTTCAGCATCTTGCTGTGTTGTATGATCTTTGGATTGCCGGTGCAGGCAGAAACGGTTTCCATCTCACTCATAGGGGTGGGAGCCACCGTATCCTTGCCGGATGGATGGGAGAAAGTCGCTTCTTCCAAGGAAGAAATCCTGCTGGAAGCGGAAGGTCCTGGCGGTATTCTTATGACATTGACTTGTCAGGAAGGAGAAGTGAGCCAGGGTCAGTGGAATCTCTCATTATATGAGGAGTCGGAGTGCGATGATCTAGGAGAATCCATAGCGGAAACGTTGGAAAAGGGTGGCTATGAGAATGTACAGTATAGTCTTTACCCCAAGGACCCGGTGACCTGGCTGTGCTTCCGGTGGGAACGCCAGGATAAGGGGGAGGCGCGCAGCTATGGCGTTCAGTATTATACCGCCATGAATGGAAAGTCAATCACAGTGGCTTTTTCTTCGGAGGCAGCGATCGAGGAGGATTCGGTCACGGAGATCGTGGACAGCGTGATCTTTGATCAGGTGCTGGATAGGCCGGAAGCAGAAGATCATTCCTGGGAGACGCGGATCATCTGGATCGTACTTCTTATCGCAGCCGGACTCCTGACTTACGCGATCACGAAAAAACGGGGAAAGAGGTGACAGGATGCAGTGCGAATATTGTGCGCATTATATGTACGATGAACAGGGACAGTATTATGTCTGCATGGTCAATCTGGACGAAGATGATATGGCTCGTTTCCTGGCGGGGCGAAAAGAAGGATGTCCCTATTTCCAACTGGAAGATGAGTATGGCATCGTGAAACATCAGATGTGAACAGCGCCCTTGGGAGTTTTCCCAGGGGCGTTTTTGCGGCATGAAAGCAATGGGAAAATTTTGTGGGGAAAGATGCAACCATAGTGCGAAAAAGGGTACATAATGAGTGTAAGGCCATAGGAGAGGAGGAGAGGGCGTGGAGGATCGGGAGATCATCGATCTGTTCTGGCAAAGGTCTGAAGCTGCGTTAGAGGAGACGCAGCAGAAGTATGGTGCGTTCTGCAGCCGTGTCGCGGGCAATATCCTCAAGGATCCGGAGGATGTACGTGAGTGCCTGAATGATGCCTATCTGGCCTTATGGAGGGGGATTCCGCCGGAGAGGCCCCGCGTATTGGGAGCCTATATCCATCGTGTGGTACGGAATCTGTCGCTGAAGCGGTATCGTTATAATGAAGCAGCGAAGCGCAGTTCCCAGGTGGAGGAGTCCTGGGAGGAACTGGCCGGCACACTCTGTACTGCAGAAACGGTGGAATCCGCCTATTCGGCCAAGGAGCTGTCTGCGGTGCTGAATGCCTTTTTGAGAAAGCTGGAGGAGGAGCCGCGCAGACTTTTTATTCGTCGATACTGGTATTTTGATTCTATTGCGCAGTTGGCGCAGGATTTCGAGATGAGTGAGAGTAAAGTCAAGTCCATGCTGTTTCGCCTGCGCAATCGTTTGAGGGATATTTTGCGAAAGGAGGGGTACGACGTATGAACCGGAAGGATTTATGGGACGCGTTGGATCAGATTGATGACGATCTGCTGGCAGAGGCTTCGCGGCCTCGCCGGAAGCGGCCTGCCTGGCGCAGATGGGGAGCGCTTGCGGCATGCTTTATCCTTGTAGTCACGGGAATATGGACCTGGGAACGCGGAAGGGGAGAATCGAACCAGGTCAGTGACAGCGTCCCATATGCCGTTACGGCAGAAAATGTAGAGAGGGATATACCGGAGACCGCATCCGAGATCATGCCGGAGAAAACAGAAGAAGGTGAGAACATGATGAATCAGTTTGCCTATCAGACAGGACAATACCTGCTAGAGGGGGCGGAGAATGGGCTGTATAGCCCGATCAGCCTGTATTACACCCTGGGGATGGCGGCTGTGGGAGCCGCGGGCGATACACAGTTGCAATTGTTGGAACTGCTGGGGATGGACTCTGTGGATACGCTGTTGCAGCAATGTCAGGCTGCGTTTCAGGAGCAGGAACAGCTTCAGATTGCGAATTCCATTTGGGTGGATGACACGCTGGGAACACTAGCAGAAACGTATACACAGCAGGTAGAGCGTTCCTTCGGGGCGAACGTCTTTTCTGTGGATTTCCGTCTGCCGGATACGGCAGAGCGGATACGCAGATGGGTGGCAGAACAGACAGCAGGGCTCGTAGAGTATACGCCATTAGATTCATCAGGACCACTAAACCTGCTTAACGCGGTGTATTTCAAGAGTCAGTGGCAGGCTCCCTTTTCAGAGGCGAACACGCAGGAGGATGTGTTCACGCTGGCAGACGGACAAGAGATCCGTCACGAGTTCATGAATGGAGATATGGAAGGAATTCTGTACCAGGGGGATGGCTATAGGCGAGGAGAACTGCCCCTGGAGAACGGCAGTATGGTTTTTGTGCTGTCAGAGGAAGGAAGTTCCCTGCAGAGCTTGTTAGCGGAAAAGGGGTGGCAGAGTCTCCTGAGTGAGGGAGAAGGGGAGACGGTCAGAATCCAGTGGCATATTCCGAAGTTTGGCTGGGAGGATACCTGGCAGGGCACGGAACTGCTGCGGAAGTTAGGGGCAGACCTGGCGGTGACGCCGGATGCGGACTTCTCGGGGGTCACAGGAGAGGATAGCGGTCTCTATATATCGGATATCACGCAAAAGACCCATATCAAGGTGGATGAATATGGTGTGGAGGCAGCGGCCTATACGGAGATAGCGATGAAGATGAGTGCCTATGTTCCGGCAGAGGAAAGCATGGAGCTGGACCGTCCCTTCCTGTATGCCATCTGCGATGAGGCAGGAAATATCCTGTTTATAGGGGTGTGCGCAAATCCAGAGGAATAGAAAGGAGGAAGAGCATGTATAAAAAGATAGCAGCCATCGGCGTGGTACTCAGTCTCATGCTGTCCGGGTGCAGTATGACAGGGCTGGTGGTACGGGCCGAATATCCGTCTATCAAGGAGAGGCCGCAGACGGTGGATGAATCGATTCTGCAGGCGGTGCAGGAGTTCAGCCTGGAAACATCTGCGGAGCTTTTAGGGAAACATTCGGGAAACACGCTATATAGTCCATTGAGTTTATACTATGCGCTGGCGATGACGGCAGAGGGCGCAGCAGGCGCGACCCGGGAGGAGATGAATACACTGCTGGGCGTGGATAACGAGGAAAACTTCGCGCAAAATTGCGGAGATCTGTATCGGTATCTCTACCGAAATGAGGATGACCATGTGCTGCAGATTGCGAATTCACTCTGGATGCAGGAAGGCGTGGAGTTCCGTGAGGAGTACCAGCAACAGATGAAAGATAACTTCTACGCGTCGCTCTATGCGGTGGATTTTGGGGCGCAGCAGACGGCGGAGCAGATGGGGAAATGGGTGTCAGAGCAGACGGGTAGCCTCTTGGAATATGAGTACATTCCAGATCCGTCCCGCATCCTGACACTGCTGAATACGGTATGGCTGAAGGATGCCTGGCAGACGCAGTTTGTGGAGGCTGGCACACAGGATGAGACCTTTTATCATGAGAATGGAAACGAGACACAGCTTCCTTTCATGCATCTAACCGAGGAGGGAACGGTCTACCAGGGCGAGGGCTGGACCCGAGCCTCCTTGCCGCTCAGAACCTGCGGCAGCATCGTATTTGTCTTACCGGATGAGGATGTTTCTCTCGCGGCTCTCTATGCCGATGCCAATGCACTGGCGGAGGCACTCTACGGCGGAGCGTCCGCAAGTGCGGAGATCTCCTGGTCCGTCCCGAAGATTCGGATCGAATCTACGTTGGAACTGTGCGAATATTTGGAAGAGAAGATTCCTACGGCATTTTCAGTGGAAGCGGACTTGTCGGGCATGTTGAAGGAGACCAGTGGATATATCTCGGATGTGCGCCAGAAGGCCTATCTGGAATGGGATGAAGAAGGAGTCGCAGCAGCCGCGTATACCGAGGTATCGGTGAATGAATCAGCAGCACGGATCGATGCTTCCATTCCTATGTATCTGAATCGGCCGTTTCTCTTTGCTGTCATGACGGAGGACTTGCCGGTTTTCATTGGATGTTATACCTAAACAGAAAGTGAGCGGGTACATCCCTGGGAGGATGTACCCGCTTTATTTATGCGAACTGTGTCTTTCACTCGCTTTGAAATTGTATATGGGTCGGATATGGGCATCTATGGTAACGGTTCCGCGTTGCCAAGCCCGGTGCAAAGCAGAGCTCCATCCCGCATATTCATGGGGATCAGCAGGCGTTCATCTTTTTGCGCGGATACGGATCCCTTACGTAGGATCCCCTGCTCCGTATCGATATAATGGTGGATCGTATGGAAACTGTCGAGCTCCGTCAGCCCCATGCCTTCAAGAATGACTTCTTTGGTGATCGTTCGATTTAGTTTCGCGAAACGCTGCATGAAATCCCATATCATGGAGATAATCCTACATGGCATCTCCGCTCAGGTAAGCCAGTTCATAGGGAATTTCCTGCTGTTCTCTTCCACCGCAGGCTGCATAGGCAACCTTCTAGTAATAGTCTGCGACGCGCAGGCCCAGATTGCGGCTTCCGGTATGAATGACCAGGTACAGGTTCTCGCCGTCGCTATCAATCTCAATAAAGTGGTTGCCGCCGCCGAGCGTCCCCAGACTTTCCCGAGACCGACGGATGTCGATCTTCTTGATACAGCGCAGATCATAGATATTCAGACGTCCATGACTCCGATGGGGACGACTTCGGACATCGCGGCCATAGGGGATGTTCTGTCGAATGAAACGATCCAGTTTTGGAAGATCAATACTCTTTTCTGCAAGCTTTACGGTCAGTATACCGCAGCCGATATCCACCCCCACTACATGGGGAACGATCTTGTCCGTGATGGTCATTGTGGTTCCGATCGTACAGCCCTTTCCGGCATGGACATCGGGCATAATCCGAATTCGGTTCCAAGCCGAATAGGGTTGATCACAGAAGGTCTTGATCTGTTCCGACGCAGAGGTCTCCAGTGTATCGGGAAATACGGTCGCCTTACCATAGATTCCATGTAATGTAACCATGTTTTTTCCTTCTTTATAGTTTTGTCATATTGTAGTGATAATGGAAAGAACCATCCCGTTTGATTCGTATATGTTTAATTCGAAGGTTTGAGAAATCAGGGAAACTGTACCGGGTTATAGAGATCTGGGTGCAAGGAAATCGTGATGCGTCGGTTTCGCACTTCTATCGAACCTCAAGGATAATAGTGAAACGAATGCCCGAGGTTATGCTTTTATCCAGTTTGCGCCACTCTGCGTGATGATTGAAATTTGTACCGGATTTGGGGGAGTAGTGTATATTTTTTTCGAGCGGATCCCATTTTCAGTGTATGGTGTGGAAATGATAGAATAATCTTTGCGGTTTGAGATCCCCAATATGGTCTCCTTTCTTTTTATTCAAGAAGATTCTAGTACAGATTATGTACTTGAAATGGGACAAAAGAGCGACTTTTTCCATTAGTCCAGAGGCGATGTAACAAATTCTGAGGGTGAGGAATGGGAAAAGCCA
>CALBGL010000030.1 GCA_937892735.1 uncultured Clostridia bacterium
GGTAGTTGTCATGAAACAATATTTTGTTTTACTTTGTATGATATGCTGTCTTTTCGTGATTTCATGTTCAGATGAACTTGTGGAGACGGTAGGATCTTATGAAGCGGAAGCCTCGGATAACACCTTTTGTTTTTCTAGTTCGAGAATGTGCGAAACAGAGGAGGCTTATTATGGTGTGAGTTCTGGAGATACACAGTACATTCAGTTTATGGATAAAGAAAGTCGTGTGAGTGGCTTTTTATGCGGCAAATCCGAATGTGAACATAATGATGCGGAATGCAATGCATATGTGGGAATCGATGCGCGTGGTTTTTGTATCTACAATGAACGGATTTACTGGGTTGGAGAGCAGCTCATAGAAGATGGCTTGGATTTCGCGATATGGAGTATAGACTTAGATGGAAACAATCGCAGAAGAATTAAAACGGTCGATGTAGCGCTTCTGAACGAAACAGATGGTAATTCGATTGTCCATGTATATCAGAACATACTGTTTATGGCGGGAATCAGTGGTGATATATCGGAGGGAGAACCGAGGCAGAAAGCGGTGATAAAGGCTATGAGACTGGATTCCTCGGAAGAATGGCTGGATATCCTGGAGGTAGAGACCAGTGGAGAGATCAATCTGGATGTAAAAGCGGCGCATAATGCGCTGTATATCATGGTGTGTTTATATGAGGAAGACGGAATACGGCTCGAAATATATCGATGGAGTTTCGATGAGAATGAATTGACGTTACTCTTCACCGAGGACAATCTGTCCACAGGTTTTAAGAACATCTGGGTTACAGATCGCATCTACCTCTCGTCCATATCCGTATTAGATCAGGAGAACAACAGAAAAATAGGATTATATCAGTATAGTCTTGAAACATTCACGCTGGAGCTGTGTTTCGAATTTGAGGACTTAAATTATCAATGGGTGCAGGTTGCGGACCAAGTCTTTCTTGCAGCGGCATGGGATGAAGAGATGCATATGACACTATACGCAAAAGATTTTTCAGGAAACGAGATATGTCAAAAGGCATTTGAGGTGGCGGGGTTAGAGGATGCAGAGTCTTATGGAAGACTTTTTTTAGGAGGGAATCGGGAACATATTTTTTATACTCTCTACAATAGACCGTTGCAATACACGGTAGAGATGCCTTTGGATGATACGACGCCAGGATCCATTTTATGGGAATCTTAAAGTAGGCACTAATCGATAAGCTACAAGAATTCCTATTAGAACTTGGCCGTGGTTTCTGCTTTGCTGCAAGGTAAAAGCTGATGAGGTACGAAGATGAGGATTTTTATCTAGATCTAGTTTTTTATCACAGCATTCTAAAGTATCATGTACTGATTGATTTGAAAGTTGGTAAATTGACTCGTGGTGATATCGGACAAGTGGATAGCTATATCCGTATGTTTGACGTTCTTTATAAAAATGACGATGATAATCCGAAGGGTTCAAGGTGGTCTCTTGTGAAGAAAAGCCCTTTATAGAAGATATTTTCAGCTTTTATAAAAAATTTTCGTAAAAAGGCCAACCTTTTCGAAATCGCGTGTCTATATGGGTGAAAGCTTTCAAAAGAGGTGCCAACGAATGAACAGACAGGATGTAGAGAGAATCATAACCAGTTATCTGAAGCCCATATTTGGGTTTGCCCTGAAAAAATGCAAGAATGTTCAGGATGCGGAGGATCTGTCGCAGGAAATCCTGGCGAGAGCGTTTCGGGCGTTTCTCATAAGAGAAGATATCCAAGATGTGGGGAAGTTTATCTGGACGGTTGCGCATAATACGCTCAGCAATTACTATCGGGATGCTGCGAAGAGTATGGTGGGAATCTCTATAGAGGAAGCCGCAGAATGGCTGGAGGCTTCTTCTACAGAGGAGAATGAGATGGAACAAACAGAGATCCTGCGTCGTCTTCAGAGCGAGATTGCCTATCTTTCTAAGATGCAAAGGAAAATTGTAATTGCCTATTACTTTGAAAATCGGAAGCAGGCGGAGATTGCACAGCAGCTGGGGATTCCTCTGGGAACTGTCAAATGGCATTTGTTTGAGGCGAAAAAAGAGTTGAAGCGAGGTATGGACACTATGAGAAAAGCAAGCGAACTTAAGTTTCATCCGATCCAGTTTCATTCCTATGGGATCACCGGCGCTGTGGGTACAAAAAGTTTGGACGAATTCTTTCGATCCGCTCTGTCCCGGAATATTTGTTATTGTGTACGGGATACAAAAAAGACCGTGAATGAAATAGCGGAAGATCTGGGCGTTTCTCCCGTATATGTAGAAGACGAGGCAGAGTTTCTGGAACAGTACGGATTCCTGCGAAGGGAGAAGGACAAATACATCGCCAATTTCATCATCGAAGAAATGAGTACGGAGTTGCTCACTCTGCAGAATAGGATGTATAAACAGGCAGCTGAACTTTTTGCAAACGATGTGTACGAGGAACTAATATCCTCCGGAATTCTGGAGGATCCGGATATCCGATGCGGCCAGGCAGGTTGTCTTACGGTTTCTATCCAGCCATCCCGACGGGATTATAATTTCCTCCTATGGACGCTTATACCGTATATTGCCGCCAGATCGGGGGAGAAACAAAGAGAAAATGGAATTTCATGGGAAGAGGTGGCGACAGTACGTCCTGACGGTGCGCGCAATATCTTTCGGGCCGCTGTCATTTCGAACGGAGTGAAGCCTCCCGAGGAGTATGTCCATATGGAACACTGGTACGGTCCCATATGGCGTAATGACGGGAAGAGAATACTCTGGAAGATCGACAGCGACTGGTCCGGTCGTGAAGTGCCACGTGATTTTCGGTACGAAGAGGAAGCCAGGCAAATTCTCTCCCTCTATGAGAAAGAGCAAACAGAACCACTTACAAAAGAAGAATACGCATGGTTGTCAGAACACGGCTGTGTGAAGATAAATGAAGGCCAGGATGGTTCTTTCCAGGCGGTGTGGCCGATTATCGTTTTAGCTACCAAGGAGGTGCAGGATAGACTACTTGCGATCGGCACTCACGTTAGAGAAAGACACAGGGATGAATTTACAGCGCTGTTGGCTTCTTATGCGGAGAAGGTGATGCAGTCTGTTCCCACGCATCTGAAGAAAGTGAAAGAATATGAATTGCAATCCGTATTTCAATCTGACGGCTGGTTCTTGCTGCATTGTTTGTTGGTGCTGCTCCGTGGTGGAAGGCTCGAAGAGCCGACTCCGAACCAGAAGAAATCGTTGATGATCGTGATCACTCACGAGTAAGCAGAGTAGGCTTCTTCTGTTCAACCTGTGGTTGTAAAATATGTTGCGTATGGTCGGAAGGTTCCAACTAACGGAGTATTCTATTGCCACGAATTCCATGATAAAATATGTGTATAATCAATATTGATTAGCACAATCGGAGGGGGGCATCTGGCGCAGAAGGATCCCATGAAGGAGGCAACCGTGAATTTGACGCAAATGATAATATCCGTGATAACTTCTCGAAGTACGTTATTTCTTCGACATGAGTCGAAATGGTATCAAGCGCCGGAACATTCGTGAGTTTTTTAGATGAGGAATGGAACCGAACACGAAGCCCAGCATCACGTCAAACGGCGCGATGTTGGGCTTTTGTTATCGTTGCAACGCTATGCCGGTTAGCCAGGAAAGAACAAACGCGCCGATTTGAACGGCAACAATGGTGGAACCTACTGGTGTTCCGGCAAGGATGGATACTAAAATGCCAATCAGAGAACAGAAGACAGAAAGAACGGCCGCGCAGATCGTTACGCCGCGAAAACTCTTAAAGATTCGCATAGCCGACAGCGCGGGAAAAATCACGAGCGCGGAGATTAGCAGAGATCCTACCAGGTTCATGGCAAGTACGATGATGACGGCGATGATGATGGCAATCAGTAGATTGTAAAAGCCTGTTCTAGTACCGGTTGCCTTTGCGAAGCTTTCATCAAAGGTGACCGCAAAAATCTTATTGTAGAACAGAATGAACACGGTTACCACCAGCACGGACATTCCCACACACAGCCATACTTCGACGGTGGATAATGTGAGTATCGATGTAGAACCAAATAGCGTACTGCACACATCGCCGGAGAGATTGGGGGATGTGGAAAAAAGGTTCATCAGCAGGTAGCCGATGGCCAATGCCCCGACAGAGATCATGGCAATGGCGGCGTCTCCTTTGATTTTCGTATTCTGCCCAGTACGAAGAAGAAGTACCGCACTGAGGGTTGTAAGGATCATCACCAGGGGCATTTCATTGGAGATTTGAAGCACAGAAGCGATCGCTATTGCGCCAAAGGCTACATGAGAAAGACCATCGCCAATGTATGAAAAACGTTTCAGTACTAGCGTTACACCCAGCAAAGAGGAGCAGAGCGCGATCAATACCCCCACGATCAGTGCGTAACGGACAAAAGGGTACGACAAGTACAAGGCAAGTTTTTCAAAAATCGCGTTCACGGTGTATTCCCTCCTATTGCGGCGTTAAAGAACCGTCCCTGTGGACTTTGCAGGTATTCAGCGGTCGTACCGAAGAAAACAGGATCTCCAATATGCAGAATATGACTGGCGTATTGGATGGATGAGGCAATGTCGTGAGAGATCATAATAATAGTAATCCCATCCTCTTGATTGAGCTTTTCGATGAGTGCATACATTTCTGCTGTGACATTGGGATCGAGCCCGGAGACAGGTTCATCCAGAAGCAGGATTTTCCGCGTGGCACATAGCGCGCGAGCCAATAAAACCCGTTGCTGTTGTCCACCGGACAACTCCCGATAGCAGGTTCCTGAAAGATTCTCGATTTGCATCTTTTGGATATTTTCTTCAGCAAGCCGTTTTTCTTCTTTATTATAAAAAGGACGGCCGCCACAACGTCCCTGACATCCGGAGAGAACAATTTCTCTCACTGATGCTGGAAAGTCTCTTTGTACTTGTGTCTGCTGTGGCAGATAGCCGATTTCGTTTTTTTTGAGTCCGTCGCCGGTCAAAATGGTTCCGCGGATAGGGGGCAGTAAGCCCAGAATTGTTTTCATAAGAGTACTTTTGCCGGAGCCATTCTCCCCCACAATACAGAGATAATCTCCCGCGCAGACTTCAAAATTGAGGTCTTGCAAGATCATTTTCTTATCGTAGCCGACAGTGAGGTTTTGGCAAGTGAGCTGAGCCATCTTCTACCTCCTTACTTCAATGCTTCTTTCAGAATGGAGAGATTTTTTTCCATCACGAGAAAGTAGGTTGTACCGTTTGCCGCGTCTTTTGCGGTGATGGATTGCATAGAATCCATGGTCAACACCGTTTGATTTTTCTCAGCGGTGTTTTCTAGGATGGTTTCAGCAATCTTGTGCTGCGTACCTTCAATAGTCAGAATGCAGGGTAGATCCAGTTCGTCCATTTTTTTAGCAAGAAAAGAAATCGTCTCAAAACTGGCCTCGGTTTCAGCGGAACAGCCTGCAAAAGCAGCGTAATAGCGTAAACCATAATCGTCCACGAGATAGCGGAATGGGAAACGGTCTCCGAATAGGAGCGTTTTGTGAGACGCATGATCTACAGCATTTTGGTATTCGTCATTCAGATTGGAAAGCTTTTTCACATATGCCTCAGAATTGGCGGCATAGATCTCCTTGTTGTCAGGATCAAGCTCTTGTAAAGATTGGGAAATGGCATTGACAAGCACTTCGGCATTTTTTAAAGACAGCCATACATGCTCATCGGCTTCTGTTTTGTTAGGAAGACTATCTTGCATACCCTCGACCGTTTCTTCTGTTTTCACAGAGTCTCCCAGTACTTCCAGACAATTGATGACTTTCATATCTTTATTGGTCGCGTTTTGTAAGGCATCCTCTACCCAGCTGCTGGATTCACCGCCTACATAGATAAAAAGATCACAGTCAGAGAGTTTGATAATATCGTCCGCCACGGGCTGGTAGCTATGCAGATCCACGCCGTTATCCAGCAGCATCGTGACTTCGGCGAGATCGATTCTATCGCCGAGAATTTCTCGAACCCAGTCATATTCAGGGAAAATGGTTGTGACAATTTTCAACGCATCTGGTTCATCCGTCGTATCCTGCTGCTCACAGCTGGTAAGAACACTGGCCAGCATGAAAAGTCCAAGCAGCAGCGCAGTCTTTTTTTTCATAAGATTTGTCACCTCCGATTTCTGCAATCAACGCAAACACCGTAAAGAATCGTTTCGGATTTGTCGATTTGAAAACCTGTGCTCTCGAGTGTATTACAAAGGAGCTGATGAGCTTCTTTTTCTCCCAAATGGATGCATTTTCCACAGATTCGGCAGGAAAGATGCAAGCGGTCTCTACATTCTTCCGCGGCAATGTATTGATAAAAGGCCTCCCGGGTTCCCTCCCGAACGGTGCGTTTTAGTAATCCCTCTTCCTCCAAAAAGGAGAGATTGCGGTAAACGGCGCTGAGGCTGATCTGATTTGTTTTCAGCGCTTCAGCGATTTGCCGCGCGGTCATCTGTTCGTCCGTATGGTTTGAAAGATATTCGAGCAGTTGCCTGCGTTGTCGCGTTAGATACTTTGCCATTGCCTGCGCCTCCAATTTGCGATTGATTCGCAAATTATTATAAGCCGTTTCTGTACACTTGTCAAGATATGAACGGCTTTTTTTTCGTTTTGTAAACCTGTGGAAGAGGGATTCTTGAGGGATGACGCTTGTCTTTTGGGCAGAGGTATAGTATAATTTTTGAGTAAGATCTTTCCGAGGGGGATGGCATGGGAGCAAGGGAGGTGGCACATTGGAACTTTCAGAGTTGACGGCGTATGCGAAGAGGAAATTTCACATTCAGGAAGAGTACAAATGGGCCGATTTTCCCTATGCCTCTGTTTTGACCGATCCGCATACAGGGAAATGGGTGGCGCTTCTGATGCGCGAGTGGGATACGGACATCGGAATGGAGATACAGCGGTGCGATATCAAATGCGGCAGGCTGAGCCATGAAGAGTCTGAAAAACCGTATCTGACCCAGCCGTTTCGGATGAGAGGGGAGAAATGGGTCGGCATCGTCATGGAGGCATGCAGTGAACCGAAAGAGGTGTTTCGGCTGTTTGATCGCGCCGTATGTGGAGAAGAGAGTCAGGGGTTTACGATCACGCTGGAAATGGCGCCAAGACGGGAGACCATAGTCTGCCCGGATCCGACGACGCCGGATGTGGGTGAACAAATGTCCTTGACGTCGCCGGATATGCCAGAGAAGATTCTAAAGATGCGGAGGATGTTTCAATACGAGAATGGGATTCTGCTCACGAAGAATGAGAAGTTCTATCGGCAGGGCAGGTTCATGGAAGATTATGAGGATGATGCGCCCTGGACAGGATCCTTTCGGTGCTATTTTCCGACTTATCAGGATCTGAATCTCAGGATGCTGCGCGGATATTTTACCTGGCGGACCCATGTAAGAAGAGGAGAATTTCGGCCGATTGCCCTGTCGTTAGCCTATATTTATATATATGAACTGTTGAATGGGATCGGAGTGCACTCGCCGGAGGAGAGTCTGCGGAAGATGCGGGAGTTTGAGCAGGGCTTCCTGGATACAGGGCTGGGAAACGAGAACATGCGTCAGAATCTGCACCGCTGGATGCTGGAATACGCGGTGCTTCAAAATTTACCTCCCGAGTTGGCCAGAGAGTATGCGGATCCCGAGATCCTGGAGAAGGATCGGGCGATTGAAGCGCTTCGATTCCCCGAGAAGGCCACGGACGAGGAGATTGTTTCCGCGTTGCATGTTTTTTCAAAAGACAACCTAAATGCCTCTCCGATTTTCCTGCATGACGAGGCACGCGGCGTGCGATTATTAGCGGCCGTATGGCGGTATATGGCGGAGCATTATCGTTCAGGGAAGAAAGACTTCTTTACGGTCTGCTTTGATAGGGCAAGGTCTTTCAGGTGGCATCCACTGGCGAATGCGATATACTGGGAAGAGCAGAAACATCCGGATGTGGAATACACACTCGATGCGTGCAGAACCTATCGCTGTTCAGGAAGCGTCTGGTTTGAGAAGCGGTTCGATAAGCTCTTCTTTGATCGAGAGTCTTTTCAGGCCTTCTTGCATGAGACCGAAAGAGGATTGCGGGAATACCTGAGGTCTGGACATAAAATGCGCAAGAGGCCGAAGGAGGCCTGGGTAACGCCATATGTGAAGGCCGTGCTGGAAGAAGACAGACGGCAGGAGGAAGAAGCCGCCAGGCCGAAGATTCAGATCGATTTCTCGCGCCTTTCTGGCATTCGGCAGGACGCGAGGAGGACCAGGGACAGTCTCCTGACAGAGGATGAAATGGAGGAAATGCCAGAAGAGGCGGCGGAGGCCGTCGAAATGCCGGCGGAGCCGATTGCGGGATTGGACGCGCTGTATAGCCGGATCCTGCGGGATCTTCTGGCGGGAAAGCCTGTAGAGAACTTGATAAAGAGCCATCATCTCATGCCTTCTGTCATCACGGATACGGTGAATGAGGCTCTCATAGATGAGATCGGAGACAGTGTTTTGGAATGGGATGGACATACCCTCTCGGTAGTGGAGGAGTATCGGGAGGAAGTCCTGCAGTTATTGGGAGGTTAAGATAGATGAGCGATCATGATAAAAAAGTACCGAGGAGAATTGCGCAAACGATTTTGAATTCCTTAAAGGGCGGCGTAGTTCCTAGAATTGGCCTGCCGTATATCACCGTGGGAAGAAAAAATGAGATCGAGGCCCTGCTGCATGACGTGGATATCATCGCAGAGGGTGGGGCTTCTTTTCGCTTTATTGTAGGCCGGTATGGCGCTGGCAAGAGCTTTCTAATCCAGACCCTTCGCAATTACGTCATGGATAGAGGATTTATCGTGGCGGATGCGGACCTTTCTCCGGAACGAAGGCTGCAGGGGACAAGGGGACAGGGATTGGCGACTTATCGGGAGCTGATTAGCAATCTTTCTACCAAGACCAAGCCAGAAGGCGGCGCCTTGACATTGGTACTGGATCGCTGGATCAACAGTGTACAGGCAGAGGCGGTGCAGGAGACAGGGCGGATGCCGGGAGATCCGGCCTTGACCAAGATCGTGGATCAGAAGATTTACGCCGTGACTTCGGCGATCAGCGAGCTGGTGCATGGGTTTGAGTTCGCCCGCCTCCTATCTCTGTATTATCATGCGTATATAGAGGATGATGAGGAGACGAAAGCCAAGGTTGTGCGCTGGTTCCGCGGCGAATACGCGCTCAAGCGAGAAGCCAAGGAGGCGCTCGGAGTCAATATCATCATCACGGATGATGACTGGTATGATTATCTGAAGATCTTTGCCGTGTTCTTCCGACTGGCGGGCTATACCGGGATGATGCTCATGATCGATGAACTGGTCAATATTTATAAGATTCCCAATACGATCACGCGGCAGTACAACTATGAAAAGCTGTTGACGATGTATAACGATACGCTGCAGGGGAAAGCGCGGTATCTGGGGATCATCATGGGGGCCACACCGCAGGCGGTGGAAGACAAGAGGCGGGGACTCTATAGCTACGAGGCTTTGCGCTCCCGGCTCGCGGAGGGTAAGTTTTCCAAACCGGGAGCGAGGGATCTTCTGGCGCCCGTGATTCGTCTGGAACCGCTGACGCCGGAGGAGATGATGGTACTTTGTGAAAAGCTATCCGACATACATGCGGATCTGTATGGATATCCAAGGCGGCTTGGCAGTGAGGAACTTGCGAGGTTTATCCAGATGGAATACGGAAGGATCGGCGCAGATCAGAATATTACGCCGCGAGAGGTGATTCGGGACTTCATCGAAGTACTGGATCTACTGTATCAGAATCCGGGGATGGATATAGAAGAATTGCTGCAGTCGGAGGAATTTACTTATGCGAAGTCGGAAGCCGTGTCGGATGAGACGGGGAAGGACTATGTGGAGTTTACATTATGAACGTATTTGAGAGATTCACTCCGTTCATTCAGGATTATATCTATCGTTCCGGATGGCAGGCGCTGCGGGGCGTACAGAATGCCGCAGGAGAAGCGATTTTCGGTACGGAAGACAATGTGCTGATCGCTGCTTCGACAGCGTCTGGAAAGACGGAGGCCGCGTTTTTTCCCATTCTGACACTGATGGATGAGGAGCCGCCGCGCAGTGTGGGGGCGCTGTATATTGCGCCGTTGAAGGCGCTCATCAACGATCAGTTTGGACGTTTGACAGAACTGTGCGAAGAGACCGGTATTCCAGTGACCAAATGGCATGGGGATGCGACACAAACACAGAAGAGAAAACTCCTGAGAAAGCCAGCGGGGATTCTGCAGATCACGCCGGAATCACTGGAATCGCTGATGATTAACAAACACATGGAGATTCCCTCTCTGTTCGGCGATCTGCGTTTTATCGTCATTGATGAGATTCATTCACTGTTGCGGGGAGACAGGGGGATGCAGACTTTTTGTCTGATCGAACGGCTCTGCCGGCTGGCGGGGGGCTATCCCCGGAGAATCGGTCTCTCGGCGACGATCGGCAATCCGGAAGAGGCAGGCCGTATTTTGGCGGCAGGCAGCGGACGGCGGACGGTGATTCCTGCTTTTGACGGCGGGAAGGAGACATGGCGTTTGTCTATGGAGCATTTCTTCAATACAGCGCCGCAGGCGGATGAGGATCAGCGAGACGTACCGGAGATGCCTCCTCAGGAGGAGGCGACCGATACAGCGCCCAAGGCAGCAGATCCGGGGATCGGATATATTTTTGAGCATACACGGGGGAAGAAATGCCTGATCTTCACGAACTCCCGCGAGGAGTGCGAGGCAGTTTGCCAGAGCCTGCGACAGTATTGCGAGGTGAATCATGAACCGGACCGTTTTTTGATCCACCATGGCAATCTTTCGGCATCGTATCGGGAGAGTGCGGAAGACGAGATGAAAGACGAGGATTCTTTCCTGTCTGTCTGTGCCACGGCGACTTTGGAGCTGGGCATTGATATCGGAAAGCTGGAGCGGGCGTTTCAGATAGACGCCCCTTTCACGGTCTCCGGCTTCCTGCAGCGTATGGGCAGAACCGGTCGGAGAGGCAATCCTTCGGAGATGTGGTTTGTTATGCGGGAGGATCATCCGGAGCCAAGAGCCCTGTTTCCGGAGATGATCCCCTGGCGTCTGATACAGGGGATTGCTTTAGTGCAGCTGTATCTGGAAGAACGCTTTGTAGAGCCTCCGAAGACGGATCGTCTTCCCTACAGCCTGCTGTATCATCAGACCATGAGTACGCTGGCTTCCTGCGGGGAGATGAGTCCTGGCGAACTGGCGTCCCGGGTGTTGTCGTTGGCCTGTTTTCACAGAATCTCGCAGGAAGACTACCGCGCTCTGCTGCAGCATCTTTTAGAAATTGACCATATCCATCGGACGGAGAATGGCGGCCTGATTGTGGGCTTGACAGGAGAACGGATTGTCAATAACTATAAATTTTACGCAGTATTTCAAGAGAATATCGAATATGCAGTGCGTTCCGGTTCAGAGGAATTGGGGACGATTGTCAAACCACCTCCGGTAGGGGATAAGATCGCGATTGTCGGCAGGGTATGGGTTGTGGAAGAAGTGGATCATAAAAAGCGAGAGGTGTACTGTACGTTGGTCAAGGGGAATATCCCGGCCTATTTTGGAGATGTTCCCGGCGATATCCATACACGTATTCTGGAGCGCATGTATACTGTCTTGCAGGAACAGAAGGGCTATCCGTATCTGATGCGGCATGCGGTATGCAGATTGCGGGAAGCCAGAGAGACATTCCAGAGGGCCGGGATAGGAAATCATCCGCTGATTTCCCTGGGCGGCCACATGTGGGCGCTTTTTCCCTGGTTGGGAAGCTATGCGTTTCTGGCTCTGGAACGTTTTTTGAAGATCCGCTGTGCTGGGCTTTTGGGATTGAAGGGAATGAACCCTTCCAGACCCTATTATCTGCAGTTTACCATGAAGGCCAGCGAAGAGGAATTTTATCGGGTGGTGACAGAAGAGGCGGAAAAAGAGTGGGATCCGATGGAACTTGTCTATCCGAAAGAAGTCCCGGTGTTCGAAAAATACGATGAATATGTGCCGGAGGAGTTGGTTCGCAAGGGATTTGCGCTGGGCGTGCTTGATGTAGAGGATATGAAAAGAAGAGTACGCGGCTGGACGATATACCTGTGATACCGAAGATGGGGAAGTAATAGGAATTTTTTCAAACAGGGGGAGCGTTGTGCGGCTACTTTTTCTGTAGAAAGGAGAACTGTAAAATAAGTCATATATTAGTTGTATATTTTTCTCGCGAGGGAGAGAATTATTGGAACGGAAACATGAAAAACCTCGCAAAGGGCAATACCGAAGTAGTGGCAGAAATGATAGCGGCAATGACAGGGGGAGAGCTATTTCAAGTAGAAACTGTCAAACCGTATGCGGAGGACTATCATGCCTGTGTCAAAGAGGCGGTGTCAGAGCTGCGGGCAAACGCAAGACCAGAGCTCAAGCGGTATCTGGACACACTCCATGATTATGATACCATTGTACTGGGGTTTCCTAACTGGTGTGGAACCATGTCCATGCCCATGTTTTCCTTTCTGGAACATTATGATTGGGACGGAAAACGGATTCTTCCGTTTTGTACCAATGAGGGCAGCGGTATGGGAAACAGTGAGCGAGATATTCAGAAGATTTGTAAAGGAGCTAAGGTGGAAAGCGGATTATCGATTCATGGCGCCGAGGCGGCAGATTCCTATGATCGGGTGGAAGCATGGCTTTCTCCCTGGATAACGACATAACAGAGAGAGAACGGTATGACATTCGAGGCGAAGTATTTTGAAGAACTGACCACCACAGAGCTGTATGAGATCCTCAAGACGCGATCCGAGATTTTCGTGGTGGAACAAAACTGTGTGTATCAGGATCTGGATGATAAGGATTATGAAAGTCTGCATGTGTTTTCGAGAGAGGAAAACCGTGTGAACGCGTATTTGCGCGTATTTTACAAAGAGAAGCATGTGGCGCAGATCGGTCGAGTAGTGACGCTCCATCACGGGATAGGGCTAGGCGGACAGTTGCTCAGAGAAGGCATCAGACAGGCTCGGGAGAAATTCTTAGTCAACCAGATTTATATTGAGGCGCAGTGTTATGCGACAGGATATTATGAGAAGGCTGGTTTTGTGCCTTGTTCGGAAGAGTTTATGTTGGACGGCATCCCTCATATAGAGATGCTTTTCACCTTATAGGTATGTGAAGGGAGAGAAAATCAATGAGAAGAAAAGATCGAGAGGTTAAGGATCCGGCCAGGATTGAGGAAGCCATCGCACAAAGCGAGATTCTGCGAGTAGGCTTTGTGGATGAAGGGGAAGTCTATATTGTCCCAGTGAATTTCGGGTATTCCCGGGAAGAAGGAAGGTATACACTGTATTTTCATGGCGCCAGCGCGGGACGTAAATACGACCTGGCGTGTAAGGGAGGTTCCGTTGGATTCGAGATGGAAGCTGCCTCCAAGCTGCAGATTCAGCAAGAAATCGCCTGCAATTCCACCTGTAATTTCAAAAGTGTGATCGGAAGTGGACGGATCTTTCTGATCACAGACCCAGAGGAGAAGCGAAAGGGGCTGAATCAGATCATGGGCCATTTTACCGGAAGGGCTGCGCATGTTTTTGAAGAAAAAGCCCTGGCGGCGACTGCCGTGTATCGGATTGAAGTGGACAAACTCTCGTGTAAGGAGAAGGCATGATGGGAGTGCCGCGTATGATCTTGTTCGACTATGGACAGACCTTGTTATGTGAACAGGATTTTGACGGTGTGGCAGGGACGAAAGCAGTTTTACAGTATGCGATAAAAAACAAATACCATTATACAGCAGAAGAGATACAGGCAGCGGCCAGCGAGATCCGTCGGGATGTGGGCCGAGGAGATCCGAAGACAAGACATCAGTTTCAGATTGAAGTGCCGAATCACATGTTGACGGCTTACTTATATCAGTCTATGGGGATAGAACTGTCATTGACATCGTCACAGATCGACAGAGTCTTCTGGGATGCAGCATCCCCGGCGGTTCCTACGGAAGGAATCGAGGAATTTCTCTTATATCTCAAAGAGAGGCGGATTCGTACGGGCGTCATTAGTAATATACCTTACTGGGCGGAGGTGGTTCAGGAGCGTATTCGCCGTTTGCTGCCTTTCAACGATTTCGAGTTCGTTTTGACATCCAGCGAGTACATGTTTCGGAAGCCCCATGCGCGTATTTTTCAGTTGGCGCGGGAAAAGGCAGACCTTCAGCCAGAAGATGTCTGGTATATAGGAGATAACTATCAGTGCGATGTTGTGGGCGCGAGAAATGTCGGAATCTTCCCCGTATATTATATTGGCGCTTCGAAAAAGCAGCCAGAAGAGGATGTATTGACGGTAAGTACATGGAAAGAACTAGAGACATATTTAGAGAATCAATAGTGATATTGCGCCCTGTTACAGGATAATATCTGCCCATTTTCAATTGACAAAGAAAAATCTTTATGGTAAAATGATAAAGATTTCAGGCCATGAGCATATGGGAGTACAGAAGGGACAGTGAGTCAGAGACGGAGTGTCACCGGCTGAAAGCAGTCCGCACGAGCCTTCTGGAAATTTCAGTATGGGAGCCTTTCGGGGAAAAGCCATGTTGGCGGTAAGCCGAATGCTGGTGTAGCAGAAAGAATACACAAAGGAGCGCAGAGTATGGCGAGAGATACTCTGAAATAGGGTGGTACCGCGATTCACATCGTCCCTTGTAAGAGGGGCGATTTTTTATATACGGAAAATAGCCCAATGAAAAGGAAGGAGAATTATTCATGAAAGATAAAATCGAAAGTATTTTATCGGAAGCAAAGAGCAGGATCGCCGCAGCGGCCAGCGAGAGCGAGCTACAGAATGTAAAGAGTGCCTATGTGGGGAAGCAGGGATCTTTAAGTCTCCTAATGAAGGAGATTCCTAAGCTGGAAGTGGCGCTGCGTCCAGAAATGGGAAAACTCTTGAATGTGGCGAAGAACCAGGTGACAGAACTCATAGAAGAAAAAAGGATGGAGCTGAAGCTGAAGGCATCGGAGGTATCTCCGGATTTTGACTGTTCGGTACCGGGGATCCTGCCGGAAGGAGGAGGACTCCACCCGATCACGCAGATGTGTTATGACTTAAACGACGCCTTTCGTTCCATGGGATTCGAGATATTCCAAGAAGACGATATCACCAGTGAGTTATATGCCTTTGATAAGCTAAATTTCCCGCCGAATCATCCGGCCAGAGAGAGCATGGATACCTATTGGCTGGAGGGACATGACAGCGGAAATACGAATGAAAAACTTTGTCTGCGTCCTCACCTGACCGGCGGAAGTGTCCGCTATATGCAGACGCATAAGCCGCCCTATCGTTTTGTATATCCGGGGCGTGTCTATCGGAACGAGACTACAGACGCCCATCATGAGAGAGCTTTCTTCCAGTATGAGGCATTGATTGTGGATAAGGATATTACATTCACATCGGGGAAAGTCATGATCAACAGCATCCTGAGCAAGGTATTTGGGACGGATGTGCCGGTGAGGATGCGTTCGGGCTTCTTCCCGTTTGTAGAGCCGGGCTTCGAGATCGACATGCAGTGCCAGGTTTGTGGCGGAAAAGGCTGCAGCGTCTGTAAGCATGTGGGATGGATCGAAGTCATGCCGGGCGGTTCTCCGCATCCGAATGTACTGAGAGCCGCCGGACTCGATCCGGATGAGTATACGGGCTTCTATGTGAACATCGGTCTGGACAGACTGGTGATGATGCGCTACGGGGTGGATGATGTCAGACTGTTCCACAGCGCGGACTTGAGATTCCTGAAGCAGTTCAGATAAGGAGAGAAGAAGATGAAGTTATCATTATCGTGGATTAAAGATTATGTGAAGATCCCGGAGGATATGGATCTGAAAAAGCTGGCGTATGATCTGACCATGTCGACTGTAGAGGTGGAAGATTTGGAGTATCTGGCCAAGCGGTTTGAGAAGATGGTCGTCGGTGTGATCGAGAAGGTGGAGCCTCATCCGAATGCAGATAAGCTGCGCGTGTGTACTGTGGATATTGGGGAGGACGAATGCAAGCAGATCGTCTGCGGCGGCATCAACCTACAGGAAGGCATGCGTGTAGCCGTATCCTGTCCCGGCGCGATGGTGCGCTGGCATGGGGAGGGCGAGCCGGTTATGATCAAGAATTCGAAGCTGCGGGGCGTGGAATCCTACGGGATGATCTGCGCGTCAGATGAAATTGGACTTGGCGATCTGTTTCCCGCGGAGCAGGAGGCGGAGATCCTGGATTTGTCAGCCTTCGAGGTGCCGGCAGGAACGTCTTTGGCGGATGCGCTGGATATGAACGATGTCCTGTTGGAAATTGATAATAAATCCATGACGAATCGTCCGGACCTCTGGGGACATTATGGGATTGCCCGGGAGATTGCTGCATTGTATGATCTGCCGCTGATGGAAATCAAGCCGTATCAGGCGGATGTGAAGTCAAACT
Organism: uncultured Clostridia bacterium; assembly: GCA_937892735.1. Classification (GTDB taxonomy): domain Bacteria; phylum Bacillota; class Clostridia; order Lachnospirales; family Bianqueaceae; genus Faecimorpha. Next base: position 16,477 of record CALBGL010000030.1, read on the forward strand.
TTCAGGTAGAGATTGCGGATCCGGGGCGGTGCCCACGCTATATTGGGGTGGAAATGTCCGGGGTACAAGTCAAGCCATCCCCGTATCAGATGCAGAATCGGATCTGGAAGGCGGGTATGCGTCCGATCAATGCGCTGGTGGACATCACCAACTATGTGATGCTGGTAACGGGCAACCCCACCCATGCGTTTGATGCGGATAATATCACAGACCATATCGTGGTGAGGCACGCCGCAGAGGGCGAGAAGCTGGTGCTTCTGAACGAACATGAACTCACACTCTGCCCGGACGATCTGGTGATTACGGATTCCGAGGGACCGGTGGCCTTGGCGGGCGTCATGGGCGGTGCGAAGGATTCTATTTTGCCTAAGACCAGGCGGGTGATCCTCGAGGTCGCCAACTTCGAGTCCACGGGCGTCCGGAGAACAGCGCTGCGTTACGATAACCGTACGGAGGCATCGTCCCGGTATGAAAAGGCTGTGGATCCGGAGCGCTGCGATCAGGCGTTGGCGCTTTCGATGCAGTATTTTCAGGAACTATATCCGGAACTTACAGTCACGGGATTCTGTGATCAGTATGTGAAGAAGCTGGAGCGAGCGCAGATCGACGTGAGTCTGATCTGGCTTGCTAAACGCCTTGGCAAGAGCCTATCCAATGAGGTCATCCAGAAGAAGCTGGAGCTTTTGGGCTTCACCGTGCAGATCGATGGCGACAATATGCATGTCATCGCACCCACCTGGCGTTCCACCGGAGACATTTCCATCAAGGACGATGTGATGGAAGAGGTGGCTCGGTTGTACGGTTATGACAACTTCGAGGCTACTGCATTCACGACTTCCTTTGAGGGAGCGATTAATCAGAAGGATCAGGACCTGATCCGCCATATCAAGGAATATCTGGCGATTCGCTGTGGGATGCAGGAGGTGTATACCTACCCCTGGATGAGCGATGTGTTTGTGAATGCCGTACTGCAGAGTACGGAAGGAGTTCTGCGGCTTTCCACGCCGCCGGCACCGGATCTTTCTTATATCCGTTCTTCGCTGCTTCCGAACCTATGTGAAGCAGTCGTGAAGAATGAGCGGTATTTTCATGATTTCTCTATTTTTGAAGAGGCGGAGGTCTTCTTCGATAGAAATTATACTTCATCCTACGATGAGACAGAATCCTTGCCGGAGCAGAAACGGCATATTGGCGCGGCTTTTGCCAGCAGCGTCAAGGAGGTTACCCGGCTTTTCAGAGAGGCAAAGGGCGTTTTGGAAAGCATGCCCCGGTATACGCATATGGAGAGTTTCAACTTCCGAAAGGAGGAGAAACCGGTTTGGGCAGATTCTATTGTCTGGCTGAATCTCTTCCGCGGGGAAGAAAAAATCGGCGATATGGGGCTCTTGGCCAAGAAGGTTTCAATGGATTGCGGTATCAAGAACCTGTCCGTCATGCTCTTTGAGCTGGATGCGACGAAGCTGGTTCCGTTGAAATCCAGAACGAACAAATTCACGCACCTGGCAGAATATCCGGAGACTGATTATGATATCTCGATGCTGTTTGATTCAAACACAGCCTGGGCCGATATGTATGAGGTCATCATGGGCGCCAAGAAGGCGAGCGCTTTAGTGAAAGAAGCGAGTTTTGTGGATGAGTACAGAGGAAAGCAGATTCCTGACGGTAAGAAATCGGTGACCATCCGTCTCACGATCGGAGGAACGGAGAAGACACTGACGTCCCAGGAGATTGAGAGCGCTGCGAATCAGGTGATGAAAAAGCTAGGGAAGAAACTGGGAGCGGAGTTGAGAACACAGTAAGGGGGAAGGGCTCGTTTGATACAGAAGATCTCACCTATTCGACTGTATATGCGGCCTGATAATTTGCTGTCGGTATCATGCAGATGGGGGTTACTTATCTGAAGCAGGTTGGCGCCTTTAAAACGGAATAGCTCATGAGACGGTGCGGAGCAATCCGTGCCGTTTTTACATATTAAAATAAGAAATGGCTCCCGATGGAATACACAACCTAATATTGATTTCCTTGGTTTTGTTGTGTAAAATAAAGTATGAGCAGGCAAGGAGAGTTTCCCATTTATTGTGTGGAAACCTACAAAAACGCCAAGCACTTGACTGGCAAGCAGGTGGAGAAATTCTTTATCCGTTACCACGTGTGGGACTATGTGTATTCCTGCTTTGAAGCTCTGCACACCACCGGAGCCAATTATATCGTGGAGGATATCAACCTTTATATTGAGGCCAGAAAACTTGCTAAGAAGCTGCGACATGAAGGTTTTGTTAACAACTGACTGGCATATACCAGAGTCTGACCTGTTGAAAAAGCCGAAGCAGCAGCCGCAGCGGGGATAAAGTAAAGTGAGGGAGACCCATGGTGAAACAAATATGGGCATTGTTACTGTGTGCGGCATTGGGTGTTTCGATGTGGGAAAATGATGAGTGCAGAATGACAAATTAGGATCCGAGGAGGGAAATACTATGAGATTAGATGGATTTGGATTATTCGTAGATGATATGGCAGCAATGGTACGGTTTTATAGAGATGTACTTGGTTTTGAAATCAAAGAGAGAGAAGATGCAGGCAATGTATATCTTGTAAAAGATGGTACACTATTTCTTTTGTTTAGAAGAAAAGATTTTGAAAATATGACATCTGCGAAATATGAGTATGTAAAAGGAAATAATGGACACTTTGAAATTGCATTGTATGTAGATGCTTTTGAGGAAGTAGACTTAGAATATGAAAAAGCAATAGCGAAGGGGGCGGTATC